>JANNZE010000468.1:0-3939 GCA_031410455.1 Chitinophagaceae bacterium
TTTTGCTTCAAAAAAGTAAGTGTCAGCTGTCGGATGTGCAACGGCCGGTGGTGTCTTTGTTTTAGGGTATTTTAATCTGTTCTCTGTATCGTAAGTCCATTTCCCTCCTGCAGGCTGTAATTTTTCATCTACCAGAATTTGTTTTGTTTTTCGCTGATGAATATAAAAATCTGTTTGAAAGAATTTTTTTCTTTTTGAAAAATACTCACGGATCTCTTCAATAGAATTAATAAAATATGGGCTATTGTGTTTTTTACATGTAATTTTTTCTTCTGTGCAGCTGGTTTGTATTCTTTTCTCCAGCCAAAAATCAGTGGGATCGATATATTCTATAAGTTTAATGCCTTTTTTCTTAAGGGAAGGAAGGAGATTTCGAATGTCAGACAATCCATCGGCGGCATTTATGTACAGCACCTTTTTTTTATGACTTTCCAAAAAGGATGCATACGTTTTCATGGTAGCCCTATGAAAAACAATCTTTTGCTTATGAAACTGGTATTGATTGAAAAATAAATGTTCTTCAATAATATAGAAGATGCCTTCATTTTTTAAAAGAGGATTGTCTTCAAATAGCTGGTGAGGAAAAATCAGGTTGGCTGTCATCTTTTCATTCTGCATTTGTCGCTGCAATATTTTACTTCATTCCATATCTTAGCCCACTTTTTTCTCCAACTGAATGGACGGTTACAAACGGGACAGATCTTCTCTGGAAAATTTTCTTTTTTAATTTGTTTCATGATGTCTCAGGCTCACATAAGGAAATCTGCATTTTTTTTCAAGCGTATAATAAGTATCTGTCCCTGAAACACCAATGCTGCTCTGGGTGAGATCAAAATTTCCCTCTTCATCTGTAAAAGATGGATGTGTGATGATGTTTTCAATTTCACCTATTATTAAAATTGTTTTATTAGGAAGAATTATTTCATCACTGAATTTCAAACCTGTTTTTATCTTGCTTTCTTTTACATAAGGCGCTAAAAAATTATCATGATATTCTTCAGTTAAATTACATGCTGTGAATTCGGATACTGTATTTGGATATTTTCCTGATGTAAGGTGTGCAGCTTCAATAAATTGTTCCGGAACGTGATTGATAGTGTAATATTTCTGCTGAAGGATATTAATATACGTATGTCTTTCAAATCCATCTATCGGACGCATAATAAATCCGATCAATGCCGGGTTGCTGCCTAAATGCACAACGGAACTGAATATGGCCACATTGGTTCTTCCATCTTCAGAAATGGTTGCTATAAGGTTTGCTGGTTTTATTCCGGTAATGGAATTGATGATGTTGACTTTTTTTTGCTTATCTAAATTATCCAGCGTTGATTTATTGAAGTACATTCTTATATTTTTTACCACAAAATCACAAAGTTGAATGCAAGAATTACCAAAGAATTATTATTGAAATACATTCTTAATTTATAAGAGCACTTATCGTTTTGAAATCTTATTCATGCTGATCGTTTTCTGCAATGTACATTTGAAACGTTTCATTTCAGCGGAGCGTTTTTGTAAATGCTTGGAGCTAACGCCGCTGTTCACTCTTTTTCTCCATAAATTAAAACTGCTTCTTTTCAGCTCACGTCGCATCAGTGCTATTACATCACTTTCTGTTTTGCCAAACTGGATGAATATGGCTTCAAAAGGTGTGCGGACTTCCCACGCCATTTCAATAATACGATCTGTATCTG
Organism: Chitinophagaceae bacterium; assembly: GCA_031410455.1. Taxonomy (GTDB): domain Bacteria; phylum Bacteroidota; class Bacteroidia; order Chitinophagales; family Chitinophagaceae; genus Ferruginibacter. The sequence goes on from JANNZE010000468.1 coordinate 1,698, forward strand.
TTGCATTCATATCATTTATTCATACAAATAAAAACTTTAAAGGTTCATTTTCAGGTAAGTTAATGATTGGTCTGACTTTTGACTTTATATAAGTATGAAAGCTGAATTACACAGATCGATGCATATCCGCCATATAGACCTCTATGCCATATTATTATTTATTCTTTCATTGATCAGCCTTGGAGCCTTTGCCTGATCTGAGTTTGATAACTAATAAGGTGAGTAATGGGGATTTATCCCGTTTTCCCGGATAATTTTTTGGCAAACGTTCAAACTTTTTTTTGCAGCATTTGTTTCATACTGCATGTCTACTTTTCTCATCATTGGCGCCTCTTCTGGAATCGGAAAGCAATTAGCACAACAACTATCGGCTGCCGGCCATCATGTTATAGCAACTTACAATAAACATTTTGTTGATGATACCCCAGATATTGAATACCATCAGCTGGACGTTTTAAGTGATGAAGCTGATCTTTCCTTTATCCCAACTTCCCTGGCAGGTTTTGCTTACTGTCCGGGTAGTATCAGTTTAAAGCCCTTCTCCCGAATTAAACCAGAAGATTTTATTTCAGATTTTAAATTGCAGGTAACAGGAGCTGTAAAGATCCTGCAGAAAGTGTTTCCGGCATTAAAGGAAAATGGTGGTGGATCGGTTGTTTTATTTTCAACAGTTGCTGTAAAGCTGGGTCTTCCTTTTCATAGCCAGGTGGCAGCTTCCAAAGGGGCAATAGAAGGGTTGACAAAATCACTGGCTGCAGAATATGCACCCACGATCCGTATCAATTGCATTGCACCTTCATTAACAGACACTCCACTGGCTGCCTCTTTATTGGGTAATGATGAAAAACGCGAAGCCAATGCACAACGTCATCCACTCAGGAAAATCGGATCTGTAGAAGATATCGCCAACATGGCCGAATTTCTTCTCAGCGAAAAAAATGCATGGATCACCGGCCAGGTAATTTCGGTTGATGGTGGAATGGGCACTCTCAAAATATAATGAAACGTCCCTGGAATATTATAGATACGCCAGTTTACAGCCTGGCCACCTACGACGGTGATTCTGTAAATATGAATATTTGTACTTATGTGACAGCCGTAAGTATGCAACCTAAATTATACGCTGTTGCTGTTTATCAGAATACCAAAACATTATCTAATCTGCACGCTTCCTCACATGCGGTCTTACAGTTATTGCATCCGGATCAAATATCACTTGTAAAACGTCTGGGTAAAAGATCAGGATTTGATTTTAATAAAGAACACTGGCTGCAAAAAAATGGATGGATGAATAACTGGGACGGGCATAAAGTGCTCAACGGATGTGCTGCCTGTATACTTCTTCAAAAAAACACCTCTCTGGTTACCGGTGATCACGAACTTTTTATTTTTGAAGCCATACGTTTCAAAACCTTTTCGGAAGAAGTATTACCATTCCAGGAACTGATCACTCAAAAAATTATACTCTGATCGCACATTTTGCAATTATTAGCTTTACTTTAGAAAGAAATTTCTGAAAATGAAGCGTCTTTCTTTGTTATTTTTTTTAATTTTTGTATTTCAGGTTTCGAATGCTCAATCTATAGTTGAACCGCCACCTCCTCCAACTGTTCCTGATACAACTGACAGAATATTCACGATGGTGGAACAGGAAGCGGAGTTTCCGGGCGGATTAAAAGCCTGGCAGAATTACATCAGTAAAAATTTAAAAGGAGATGTGCCTGTTAATTATGGTGCGACGGCCGGGTTTTACAGGGTTTTAATTCGTTTTGTTGTAAATAAGGATGGCCGGATATCAGATGTGAAAGTTCAAAAAGATCCGGGTTTTGGAACAGCACAGGAGGCTGTACGTGTTATTGAAAAAGGTCCTAACTGGATTCCTGCAAGGCAAAACGGAAAAAATGTAAAAGCATATCATTTGCAGCCGATCACGTTTGTGGTGGCTAAATAAGCATGCTTAAAAAGTGTTGTATGAATAAAGTGAATGTAATTTTGTTCATTTCGCTCGGAATAATTTCCTGTGGCCGGTCTGCCGATACAAAATCTTCAGAAACAGATTCATCGTCTGTGATTCCTGCAGATTCACCACAAATTGCGAAAGACGATCATTATTACTGGGAAGTTTCTTATGAACAGAAAAGAGGAATGCGTTTCGTAAAGTCATTTCCAATATCACCGGATTCTCTCAATACAAACAGCATTATCGATAAACTTAATTTCAATTACCCGGAAATTAAAGCAG
>JANNZE010000469.1:0-4139 GCA_031410455.1 Chitinophagaceae bacterium
TTTTATTGCTGATGGCAGGTTTCCGGTATGCAACCAAAAATGATATACCCATTCAAATCTCAAGAGCAGAAGCTTATAAACATCTTTCCATAATACAATGTTCTCCAGACTGGACGCAATTAAATGCCGACAGCCTTGCTGATGGTATGGGTGTATTACCGGGCTGGGGAAATTACCGCTGGAATATTAATACAAAAGCAGATAGTGCCCGTTTTTATTTCAACCAGGGAATCAATATGTATTATGCCTTCCATATTATTGAAGCTATGGCTTCGTTTAAGAAAGCAGAACGATTTGATGATCAGAACGCCATGATCTTTTGGGCACAGGCGCTTGCATATGGACCTAATATAAACGACTTTGAATATCGTGATAATCCCAATGCTTTAGCAGCCGCACAAAAAGCCCACGCTTTACAAAACAATTGTACGCCTGAAGAGATAGCGCTGATCAGTGCAATGCTGGTAAGATATTCAGAAGACAGTACAAAAAAACGGGCAACACTTAATCAATCGTATGCAGTTGCAATGAAAAAGGCGTTTCATAATTTTCCACAGGATGCCGATGTAGCTACTTTATATGCAGATGCGCTTATGCTGCAACATCCATGGGATTACTGGAAACATTCCGGCGAAGCACAACCCTGGACGCCGGAATTACTATCGGTACTGGAAAGCGCATTAAAAATAAACAGCAACCATCCTGGTGCCAATCATTATTACATTCATGCATTGGAGGCCTCTAAAAATTCTAAAAAGGCAATGGCAAGTGCCGACAAACTTGGTACCCTGATGCCAGGTGTAGCTCATATGATTCATATGCCTTCACATATTTACATTCGCAACGGACAATATGCCAAAGGAATAAAAGTGAATGAAATGTCGGTGAAAGGTTACAATAACTACCTGGCGCTTTATCCTGATGTGAAAAATAATGTGGGTTTATACCTATTGCATAATCTGCACATGCAGGCAGATTGTTCGATGATGGAAGCAAATTATAAGTACAGCAACAAAATAGCATTAGAAACAAAACAGAATATTGATACCGCTTACCTGTCGATGCCTGCACCTGCGGGAACATACATTCAATACATGTATATGACACCATGTATCAATTATGTAAGGTTTGGTAAATGGGAGGAGATATTAAACAGCGAACCAGTAAATGATCAGCATGTGTATGCATCTGCCTTATGGCACTGGGCGAGGGCAATGGCTTATGCGGGAACGAATAAATTGACAGAAGCAGAAAAAGAATTGAATATTGTGCAGGAAAAAATTAAATCGCCGGATATGAATTTAGTGATGGCACCATTCAATGCACCGGCTGATGCAGCAAAAGTAGCTGTAAAAATAACTTCTGGAATTATTGCATTAAAACGTAACAATTATACTCTTGCGATCAGTTTATTAAAAGAAGGCGTTGTTTTAGAAGATGCCATGATCTATAACGAACCTAAAGACTGGTTACTTCCTGCACGACAATATCTTGGAACCGCTTTATTAAGATCAGGTAATGCAGTACAAGCTGCTATCATTTTTAAAGAAGACCTGAAAGACAACCCTTCTAATCATTGGTCTTTATATGGTTTGTACCAGGCATATGTTCAACAACATAAAATTTCAACCGCAAGAATTATCAGGAAACAATTCCAGGAGGCTTTTAAAAATGCCGATATAGAACCAGGTGTGAAATATTAATTACTTCTTATGATGACAGACACTTTATGTAAAATTACATTTCTATAATTCGTATACGTTGGTGAATTTTATATATTATCTTTAAAAGATGTATGCATTAAGATATGTTGGGGTGAGTTTTATTTTGATATGTTTAATGGTGAGCTGTAAAAAAACAGACAACCCAAACAATAATAATATCCAGCCTGTCAACTACCGGCTTAATGTATCAGGTTTGGTAAAAACGTGTAATGGCAATAACCTTACGAATGGTTTTATCGTTTTACTCAGCAACAACGGTTATCTGTCGGTGAACGTACGCAACGGCATGTATGATACCACGCTTGTCTCCCCTGTTCAGGATTTTGATTCTTTACAAATATGGGCGATTGATCTTGATTCTCTTAAAACGAGTGATACTTTATTTATAAGCGTTAATAATGACACCATGCAACTGCCGCAAATAAATGCCTGTTACACTAATGCAGATGAATTTATAAACTGCCAAATAGATAATCAGCGATATGCGTATGTTCCCGCATTCATAGACTCCCTTAAAGTTGCTGCATGGGATACACTGAATGCACCTACCACTTATATTTACCGTTCCGATAACCGGTTTATCCAAAATGTTTTCAACCGGATGCAGTTCTCGGGAATGTCTACCGGTACATTCAATTTTAACTGGAATTCCAGTTTTCAAATCGGGCGATTTTATGCATTCAATATGCCGGTTTCCAATTATATCACCTATTCCAGATATGGAAATATCGGAGAGTATATAGAAGGAATCATATATGCCCCATTTATGGATGATACAGATAATTCATCTCATTTGATGACAGGTACGTTCAAAATAAGAAGAGATCATTAATCGCTGTATTTCGCTATTACTGAATTCAGATAGATATAATATATAGTAAATTCAAAAACATTTACTTAACATTATTGTATAACTTTTCAGATGAATTATGGAGACCAGATTCCATTTAAAAAAACGGGGCGAAACCGAAAAGCCAGATGAGTAGGAAATAAAAAAAAAGTAATGCTCAATAAATTTACCATTGCCGACAAATTGTTGTTTGTAGCTGCCCTCATCTCCCTTATTTTCTCAGAATCCTTATGGTTTAGCGGCGATCAGCAACATGCCATATTTGTAGGTCTCTGGGTTCCCACTATTTTATGCTTTGGAATTTATTTGAAAATATTAAAAAACAGTAAAAATGACTGAGTTATTCCCTTTTATATCAGGCCTGGTGACTTTATTGTTCGGAGCAGGTTTTTTACTGGCGCTCAGGGAGCAACGAAAGTCTAAGTAACATTTAAAATATGTTTCTTCCTATTCATCTTTTGATTGACCCTTCATACTATTATTTGCGCCAACATTTGCAATTTATCAGCAATATTAATCCTCAATGACAGGTTGATAATTATGCTGGTTTGATGATTATATTCCAAAGGAAGCAAAACCTAGGATTGATAATACAATAAAGTAGTACCTTATTTCTATGTGAATATTCTTCATTTTCACTTGCTGTCATCACCGCATACGATCATTAACATGGTATCCTACACTTACAATTCTATTACATGACAGGTTATTGATAACTTCATCAAATCCCGTCAATATCAGGATCGTAATATTTATAATCTTATTCCATTGGTAATAGAAAGATAACTAAAGCAAAAACATATTTATAAAAACAGGGATCATGTTTTAAATAAAACCATGATCCCTATTATAATTTAAGCATTTAATCAGATCTCTGAATCTAAATTATACCCGCAAAATTCAGTATATTTTTAAGCAGACCTAAAAAGTCTCCTGGCTTAGCCCGCTGAAATTCAATGTATGCAAATGATTTCCGGATACACGATCAGTTGCACTTAAAGTGCCATCAGAAGTAAAGCGCAACTTACCTGCAACTTTACTTATAAAGATATTTCCTGCCACAGTTCCCACATAATTATCGGTAGAAGTACCTACGCTTGTAGGCCTTTTTTCACGTGTATCCAGGTTTAAAAAAGCACAAACGGAGTCTGATCTTATACCACTGAATAATCTCAGGGGTAATTTCATACATCCACCTTCAGCTATTGAATCAATCAGGTTGATATCAGTAGTAGAAAAAGTTGTTCCTTTCATGAAACTAAAACTCAATCTAACCTGGCTCAATTCCAATAAATTGGCATTGATAAGACCTGAAAAGGTTGAGTATCTGAATTCGCAATAGCCATTATTCGCCTGAAAAACCACTGAAGTGGTACCAACATCAGCCGCCGAATCATCCATCTTGATATAACTGGTTGCAGGTGAAAGGCAAGTATTAGGATTGGTCGTTCTATCATCACTCTTTTTACAGCCTGAAAAAGCCACCATACAAATACCAAGGGCTAGAATTAAAAAATTTGCTCTCATGTAGATTTTTTTAATGTAAAATAATTTGATTGTGAAGG
>JANNZE010000470.1:0-4543 GCA_031410455.1 Chitinophagaceae bacterium
TGATCTTGCTTTTATAACTATGGGTGAGTTCCGCATTGTAACTGAACTGTGGTGTGAGATATGGATTTCCCTGTTTGTAAGAGAGCGAATCCAGAAAGAATGTAAATGGATTCAGATCCTGGTAATTGGGTCTTTGCAATCTCCTGCTGGCAGATAAAGTGAGCGTGTTTTTTTCATTAACCGGGCGGCTGATGAAAACAGAAGGGAACAGGCTCACATAATTTCTTTTTACGGTAGAGTTATCTGAAACCTGTACTCCTTTTGTATTGGTATTTTCTAAACGTAAACCTGTTTGAAGGCTCCATTTTGAAAATTTTTTATTCATATTTACATATGCTGCATTGATGTTCTCTTTATAAATAAAATGATTGTTCCTGCTATCCGGCGTCCATCCCAATCCTGAATTACGTTCGTAGATCACCACATTGTCGGAAGATACATAGCTGGACTTGATCCCGGTTTCCAGTTTCCATCCGGACGGTAATGATCTGGAGAAATCTGATTTTAATGAATAAATATTGATCAGTGAAGGCAGGTGTCCGCGAAGAAAAATAGAATCAGCAGTAGGATTATAATTTGCATCAAAGAAACCTGTGCTTAATAACTGATCAGAAACATTATCGTAACGGCTATAATCAAGATCCAGCGTTATCTCACCTGTACTGTCTTTGATATGTTTGTAATTGAAATTGGTACTGATATTATTCCAGCTGATCTTATTGATGGTAGCTGAATTTAACCTCGAAAAAACGTCGCCGTTGAGTTTTGTGAATACCGTCTGCGTTAATGGTTTCGGCCTTCCTTCAAATAAAAACCCATTTAATACAATTCCGAATATATTGTTCTTGTTGGGTTCATAATCCATCCCCAGTTTTAAAGTATAATTATTATTTTTTGCCCTGAACAATGTAGTAAAATGATTGATGCTGTCGATCTTCACATTATTTCGGTAATAATTACTGTATACATCCAGTGAACTCCTTCCTTCCCTGTAATTGTATACCGCATTGCCGAAGAAATTGAATTTATCTTTTTTATAATTATAATTTACCGTAACGGTAGGTTTATACATGATTTCCTTTTTGTTATTATAATCAAAAAGACCGATTGTATTTCCCACACTCACACTTCCATTAGATCCTTTGATCCTGGTTTTTTTGGTTCTGATATTGATCACACCAGAATTTCCGGCAGCATCAAATTTAGAGGAAGGGTTGGTCATGATCTCGATCTGGTCAATGGCCGAAGCTGGAAGATTTTTTAAGATATTCGCCAGATCAGCACCCGACAAATATGTTTGTTTGCCATCCATCATTACGATCACCCCTTGTTTCCCTTTGAGGCTGATGTTTCCATCATTGTCAACAGTGATCCCCGGAGATTTTTCCAATACTTCCATGGCAGTGGCACCTGCATTGGATGGTGAAGCATCCACATTTACTACCATTTTATCAATTTTCTGTTCTATGAAAGGTTTGGTAGAAGTAACTGTTACGGATTGTAATGCCTTATCTAAGGCCTGTAAAATGATGGTTCCCGGTTTGGCGCCGGGAATTACGTCTGTGATAGTTTGTGTTTTAAAATTTACGGAAGAAATAACAAGTTCGTATTTTCCTTCAGCTATATTTTCAAAAGAGAATTGTCCATTAGTGTCAGATATAGTAGAACGGATTATTTTATGTTGTGGAGATTGTAAAACAATGGTAGCAGACTGAACAGCATCGCCATTTGCATTATTGATTTTTCCGGAAATATTGTTTTGAGCCTGAGTGGATGAAAGAAACAGGACGCTCAGGATAAGGTAAAATAATTTCATGACTTCTTTTGTTTGAGCCTTGAAATTGTGCAATAAAAATTTAAAAAGGAGATAAGGAATGGATGAAGGGAAAATAAAAATTACGACAGGAAGATTAAACGCTTGAATGTGGAATCAACCTGTCGTAAAAATAGCTGGAATTTTATTTTGCGGCTTCTACATTACCCCAGTTTTCACCACGTTTGATACGCAGGATCTGGGTATCTGTAATACCGAATTTTGCTACGAGTTGTTTGATCGGCTTTCCCTGGTTCAGCATCTTCTTTAATTGCTGAACTTTGGTTGTATTGAGTTTGGTAGTTGTTGAAGGGCGCTGGCGATTTTCTCTTCTCAGCTTTTTTTCTTCAATAACATGCGGGCTTTTCTGCTGGTGTTTATAGTTTTCCTCCGGAGACATCCATTTTAAATTGGATACTTTATTATTTACTTTATTGAAATCCATATGGGCTACCACTGTTTTGGAAGCAGCCGGTTTAGGAAGAAAATATTCTGCAACAATTCTGTGTACGAGTTTTTGAAAATAGATCACACGCAGTTTTGCATCTGCTGCAAATTTTTCAGACATTTTAGCTTTTAATGCTTTCAGTTGATCCTGAACTTCTTTGATTTCCGCTTTTTTTGCTTTCGCATCAGTCAATTTTTTGATTTTACGCGTTAAAGTAGTTACACTTTTCTGCATATTGTCAAATGATTTTTGAGCTGCAGCATCTCTTTCCTTAAAAAATTTAAGACGAATGATCTTGTAGCCATTCACGAAGGAACCAGCTAACAATTCTCCATCAAAAAATTTGTTCGTACTTCTGAGACGACCGTGATTAGAAACTTCTAATACGTAGTTGTTGGTGAATTTGAAGTCAAAATTTACTTTTTTCCACTTTTCACCTGGGAAATCTTTTGTCATTTTAAAATCTTTTAAAATTTAGGTTTAAGGGTAGGATTAATTCTGACGAAATGTTAGTTTGGGCAAAAGGTACAAAAATTAGATCACATTAGATCCATAGCCAGCGCAAAGAAAGTTACATTGAAAGGCAGAACCATTGAACAATATCCACCGCCAACTGCGTAAACGCCAAAAAAAGCAGCTATAGAAATTAAAAATAATATCCAGTAAACACCTCTAGATTTTTTTGCTGTTTCCATTCTAAAAAATATTTGTGCAAATATAAGGTTTGATAACTATTTTATAGTCAATTACAAAAATTCCAATATTTCCGGGCCTTTCAGGGTTTCTCTTAGTAATATTACCTTATGAAATTACATTTTACATGCAGCTTCTCATCTACCTACGGTGAAAATTTATTTATAAGGTTTCACTCCTCTCAAACGCCTGATACCATTGAGTTTCCAATGATCTTTGTTCACGAAAACTTGTGGGGATCAGCATTGGAACGTGATGAATTGCCTTCTGATGGCAAGTTGGTGTATGATATCATCGTAAAAAATGATAACGTTCGGGTATTGGCTCTGCAAAGGATGATTGATATCATAAAAATACAATCTGAGGATGTTTTCATACACGATGAGCCGGATACTGTCCATTTTCCAGTAATTCCGGCCTTAACCCTGCCCGCATTTTCAAATATAAAATCAAAGAAAAAACACGATGATAAACACCCGGATTTCATCATATCGGTTCAGTTACCGGTAATGCATCCCCATCATGTTCCATGCTTATCCGGCAAAGGGAAAAAATTTGGAAAATGGGCAGGTAAACCGTTGCTGTTTCATCAAAAAGATAAAAGCTGGATACTTAAACTGAATATTGCAAGCGAAAAAATTCCACTTGAATTTAAAATTGCCATTTATGACATAAAGAAAAAAGAGATCATAGAATGGGAGAGCGGCGATAACAGAACAATGCAATCATTACCACAAAAAAATGAAATGGTGTGGCTGAATGCCTCGCCCGATTTAAGAGTTGATCTATGGAAAGCTGCCTGCGTGAATGTTCCGCTTACGGCAATGCTTTCTGAAAACACCTGGGGGTGCGGAGATTTTACTTCTTTAAAAATGCTGGGCGACTGGTGTGCAAAATCTCATATCAGCATGATCCAGTTATTGCCTTTGTACGATACAACTGCTACGCATACCAAAAAGGATTCCTATCCATATGCACCTATATCCGCTTTTGCACTTCACCCGGTTTTATTGGATGTGCAGCAGTTAATCCGTTTGTATGATATACCTACGCCAGATGACGTTCAGGAAAGGATAAATGAACTGAATGCTGCAAAGCAATTTCACATACAGGATGTGATGGAATTAAAGATGAAAGTACTCCGGATCATTTATGAGGAAGTAAATACAACGTTTAAAGATGATTTTGCCTGGTTTACTTTTTTTGATCTCAACCGCGAATGGCTTCAGCCTTATGCAGCTTTCTGCTACCAGAGAGATCTTTACAAAACAGCTGATTTTAAAAAATGGAAAACATTAAGTGTGTATGATGAATCTGAAATGGAGGAATTGGTCAGCAGGGAAAATGATGCATATGATGAGATCTGTTTACATTATTTTATCCAGTATCATTTGCATTTACAATTCACGGGTGCAAAAGAATATCTTGGTAAAAAAGGAATTTTATTAAAAGGCGATCTGCCGATCGGCGTTGGCAGGCACAGTGTGGATACGTGGATGTTCCCGGTTCTTTTTCATATGGATAAAAATGCTGGCGCACCACCTGATGCCTTTACGCAGCTCGGACAAAACTGGGGCTTTCCCACTTAC
>JANNZE010000471.1:0-6071 GCA_031410455.1 Chitinophagaceae bacterium
TTTACAGAAATAATTTCCTGCGTTTTATTGCTGATGTCAAATCCTAATGCTGTTAAGATCTGAATGATGTCACTATCCGGATAATTTTTACCGCTTAATTTTCTGACGAAGGTTAAAGGCAATTCTATCTGTTCTTTTTCAGCAGGCGTAGGGTAAAGATCAACCAGGTCACCAGAGATTTCTCCTCCGGCCATTTCATGGATAAGCGTGATGGCACGTTTCAATACATCCAGGGTTTTACTTCTGTCTGTTCCTTTTTCAAAACGGGTGGCAGCATCTGTTCTGAGGTTTAAAGTAAGCGATGTTTTACGAATAGATTCTGCAGAAAATGCAGCACTCTCCAGGAAAATATTTTTTGTTTCTTTTGTTACGCCGCTTTTAATTCCGCCGTAAACACCCGCTATACACATTGGTTCGTGGGCATTGCAGATCATAAGATCGGCAGATGATAATTTTCTTTCTTTTTCGTCCAGTGTCAGGAAAACTTCATTGTTCTTTGCATGCTTTACGATCAGCTTATTGCCGTTGATCTTATCTGCATCAAAGGCATGTAAAGGCTGGCCGCTTTCATGCAAAATGAAGTTGGTGATGTCTACAATGTTATTGATGGGTTTTACGCCGATGGCCTGTAATTTTTTCTTCATCCATTCAGCACTCTCTTTTACCGCTATATCTTTGATGAGTGCAGCGCTGTACCGCATGCAGGATTGATTATCTTCTATATTTACGTCAATGCCACACGTTCCGGTTTTAACAGAAATGGTATTTTTAGGTAAAACGGGTTGAACATTTTTTTTAAGATGATAAGAGAGGTAGGCACAAACATCACGGGCAACACCATAGTGGCTCATGGCGTCTGTTCGGTTGGGTGTAAGCCCGATCTCATAAATATGATCTTCGTCAGAAGGATAGATTTCGGAAGCCGGCGTTCCGGGAGCAACTGAAGCCGGCAAAATAATAATTCCGCCATGGTCATCAGAAACCCCAATTTCATCCTCTGCGCAAATCATTCCATTGCTTTCGGCACCACGTATTTTCGTCTTTTTTAAACTGATCTCTCCGCCAGCAAACGGGTAAATGGTGGTGCCTGCCGGTGCCACGATCACTTTCTGACCGGCCGCCACATTTGAAGCACCGCATACAATATTCAGGATCTCCGATCCGGTATTTACAGTAGTTAGTTTTAATTTATCAGCATCCGGATGTTTTTCGCAGGTGAGCACTTCTCCCACCACCAGGCCCCGAAGACCGCCTTTGATGGTTTCGGCTTTGTGCATACTTTCCACTTCCAGCCCGATAGACGTGAGAATACGGGAAAGCGATGCTGGCTGTATATATGTTGAAATATCAGTATCTGATACCGGTAAATAATCCAATAACCAATTGTAAGAAATCGTCATGTAAAAAGATTTTCGCCGCAAATATACTGATTGCCCTGCAGCACACGGTTGAACGAAGCCTTCTAATCTAATTAAATGAAATTGTAAAATCAAACCTTAAAAAAAATGAGAAGGTGAACAAAAAGAAAAGCATTTTCGGTTTTGGTGTGAACAATTCAGTTAATGACAATACCGTTCAATAAAAAGATTGTTTACAAACCTGTTTATAAGCTGTGAATAAGCTAATTTTACATGTGGATTACGGTGGATATCTCTGCAAAAAAAGTTAATAACAGGTAAGTGTGCATTGCTGATTTACTTTACGGATTTACCTTAGCCGCCCCACCGGGAATTGCTCTTAAAAGGTGATACCGGAATACCCAATTTTAATTTCTAACAGCATACCAGTCATAAAAAATGGCTGTCAAAATAAACGCATGGACTTTACTAACCTCAATAAAAATCGTACGGTGCGCCTTAAAGGCCCGATGGAAACAGGCAACATGGTTTTTGGAAAAATACCACCGCAGGCCAAAGAACTGGAAGAGGCCATCCTGGGGGCGATCATGCTCGAAAAAAGTGCATTCGACACGGTGGTTGAACTGCTGAAGCCGGAATGTTTTTATGTAGAAGTTCACCAGCGCATATATAAAGCCATGCAATCGCTGGCTATCAAGAGTTTACCTATCGATCTGCTCACGGTTGTGGAAGAATTGAAATTTAAAGGAGACCTTGAATTTGTAGGCGGTGCTTATTTTGTTTCCAAACTCACCAATTCTGTTGTTTCCAGTGCCAACATTGATGCACATTGCCGTATCGTGTTGCAAAAATTCATTCAGCGTGAACTGATCCGCATCAGCGGTGAAATTATCGGCGATGCTTATGAAGACAGCACCGATGTGTTTGATATGCTGGATGAGGCGGAAACCAAACTTTTTGAGATCACCAATAATCACCTCCGTAAAAATTTCGACAGTATTGATTCCGTGCTGGTGAAAACTTTACAGCGCATAGAAGACATGCGTAACCGCGAAGATGATATCACCGGGGTTCCTACCGGATTTCCTTCGCTGGACCGGATCACCTATGGCTGGCAGCCTACCGATCTCATCATACTTGCGGCAAGGCCATCCGTTGGTAAAACCGCATTTGCGCTGAACCTTGCACGCAATGCCGCCATGAATGCCACTAAGCCGGTTGGAGTTGGTTTTTTTAGCCTGGAGATGAGCAGCAGTCAGCTGGTACAAAGGATATTAAGTGCCGAAAGTGAGATCATGCTCGAAAAGATTTCCCGTGGTAAACTGGAAGAACATGAAATGAAGCAATTATACAAACGTGGTATTGAGCGCCTGAGTAAAGCGCCGATTTTCATTGATGATTCTGCGGCGCTTAACATTTTTGAATTGCGTGCCAAATGCCGCCGCTTGAAGAACAAACATAATATTGGTATCATCATTATAGATTATCTGCAGCTGATGAGCGGAAGTGCAGACAGAAACAGCAATCGTGAGCAGGAGATTAGCAGAATTTCAAGAGATCTCAAAAGCCTTGCAAAGGAATTGCAGGTGCCCATCATCGCATTGTCGCAGTTGAGTCGTGAAGTAGAGAAAAGAAAAGAAGGAAATAAAATGCCGCAGCTGAGTGATCTTCGTGAATCGGGTGCTATTGAGCAGGATGCGGATATGGTAATGTTTCTTTACCGCCCGGAATATTATGATATTTCTGCAAATGAAATGGGAGAAAGCAATAAGGGAGAAACACATGTTAAAATAGCGAAACACAGAAATGGTAGTCTTGAAACCATAAAACTCAGGGCCCAATTGCATATTCAGAAATTTGTGGAAGATGAAGCAGGTTTTGAAGGTGGTGGTGGAAATGGAGGCGGAATGCCCTCAGGTGGCGGAAACTGGAAACCTGTTGCAGGATTGGATGGTGGCGGCGCTCCTAAAATGTACATACAGAAAGGAAGTAAAATGAATGATGAACAATTTGATGATGAAGCTCCTTTCTAAAATTTAAACGATCTTTTTTCAAGAGCATGGTATTCATGCTCTTTTTTATTTATATAATTTGCAGGATGTTACCATTGTTTTACGCAGAAAATATCAGCCAGGATGAACTTATGCTGAATGAAGAAAATTCAAAACATGTTGCGCAGGTATTGCGAATGGATAATGGTGAAAAAATCCAGCTCACAGATGGTAAAGGAACGATGGCGGATGCTATCATTACAGATAATCATAAAAAGAAATGTGCCGTTCACCTCACCGGAAGAACGTTTGAGCCGGAACGTGAAAAAAAAGTTACGATCGCTATTTCCCTTTTAAAAAATGCTGCCAGGTTTGAATGGTTCCTGGAAAAAGCAACAGAGTTGGGCATTGCCGAAGTTGTTCCATTATTGTGTGAAAGAACGGAGAAACAACATTTTCGTTTTGATCGTATGAACGGCATCCTGATCAGCGCCATGCTGCAAAGTCACCAAAGCTGGAAACCCACCTTACAGGAGCCGGTGAAGTACCGGGCATTTATAGAGAAAGCAGCTTTTGATAACAAGCTCATTGCACACTGTGAAAAAACGTTTAAAACACATCTGAAAGAAATTGCAACACAGAACTCTAACCTGGTGCTGATAGGACCAGAGGGAGATTTTACGCCCGGGGAAATTGAAATGGCGCGGGATTTTATTCCGGTAAGTTTAGGAGTTACCCGTTTAAGAACAGAAACAGCTGGTGTTGCAGCAGCCGTTTTTTTATGCAGTTAATTTTTGCCCAGTATCTTTTTTACAATAAACGGACCTTCATAAATAAAACCGGTCCATACCTGGAATAAGTTGGCACCTGCATCTTTTTTTTCTTTCACATCATCTGCATTGAATATGCCGCCACTGGCAATTATGATCATCTGGTCTTTTACTTTTTGATGAACATATTTTACCAGTTCAACAGACATCTGCTGCAGTGGTTTTCCGCTTAATCCGCCGGCACCTGTTGAGTCAATTGTTTTTTTGTCAGATTGTAAATTATTTCTGCTGATGGTGGTGTTGGAAACAATCAGTCCATCTAATTTCAGTTGTAGGCACAGATCAATAACCTGGTCAGTTGTTTCCTTATCAAGATCAGGTGCGATCTTTAACAGCAAAGGTTTTTTCATTCCCATCTTTGCATTGTGGTCTGTTAATGTTTGGAGGATTTTTTTCAATGCGTCCTTCTGTTGAAGATCACGCAAACCCGGCGTATTCGGGCTGCTCACATTCACCACCATATAATCTACCCATGGCTGTAGTTTTACAAAACAGGTTTCATAATCTTTCCATGCGTCTTCGTTTGAAGTGGCTTTATTCTTCCCGATATTGGCGCCAATGATCATGTCGGTATTGCGCTTTTTCCAGATTTGTAAACGTTCTGCTATCACATCAGCACCATCATTATTGAAACCCATCCTGTTGATGATGGCCTTATCTTTTGGCAATCGAAACAAACGTGGTTTTTCATTTCCGGATTGAGCAAGAGGTGTAACCGTACCAATTTCTACAAAACCGAATCCCAGCATTTGCAGTTCATCCAGGTAACGTGCATTTTTATCAAAACCCGCACCCAATCCAATAGTATTTTTAAATGATAAATTCCATAACTGTACGGGCTTTACATGAGGTGGCCGGAACATTTTAGCCATTAAACCCGAAATGAGTGGAAGGGAATGGAAGAACTTCAGTGCATTCATCGAAAAATAATGAACGCTTTCAGCCTCGAAACGGAAAAGAATATTCCTTATCAGTTTATACACACCGCAAATTACCAACGATTTTGGTTTTTTCTTTGGTGTTGAAATTTTATCTTTGAATACAAAAGTTGCATAAACAACTATTTAAAATCAAAAACCATGACGGAAGCATATATAGTTGCCGGATTCAGAACCGCGATCGCTAAAAGTAAAAAAGGCGGTTTTCGTTTTACAAGGCCTGATGACCTGGCGATAGATGTGATAAAAGGATTGCTGGCCGTTGTTCCGCAACTGGATCCCAAAAGAGTGGATGATGTAATTGTTGGTAATGCCGTACCGGAAGCAGAACAGGGTTTACAGGTGGGAAGGATCATTGCAGCAAGGGCGATCGGATTTCATGCACCGGGCATCACAATCAATCGTTATTGTGCCAGCGGACTGGAAAGTATTGCCATGGCCACGGCCAAGATCCGTTCGGGAATGAATGAATGTATCATTGCCGGCGGAACGGAAAGTATGAGTCTTGTACCAACCGCAGGATGGAAGACGGTTCCTGCATTTTCCATTGCTTCTGATGAACCGGATTATTATTTAAGCATGGGTTTAACTGCAGAAGCAGTGGCCAAAGAATATAATGTATCAAGAGAAGACCAGGATTTTTTCAGTTATAACAGTCACCAGAAAGCTGCGAATGCGATAGCCAACGGCTATTTCAAAGATGGAATTCTTCCTATAACGGTTGAACAGGTTTACCTGGATGAAAAAAATAAAAAACAAAAAAAGCAATTTATAGTTGATACTGATGAAGGTGTTCGTGCTGATACAACGGTGGACGTATTGTCGAAGTTGAAACCGGCATTCGCCCAGGATGGTTCTGTTACGGCCGGAAATTCTTCCCAGACAAGCGACGGTGCTGCTTTTGTGATTGTGATGAGCGAAAAGATGGTGAATGAACTGGGCCTGAAACCGATA
>JANNZE010000472.1:0-4048 GCA_031410455.1 Chitinophagaceae bacterium
TTTTCATTCTTAATTTTTAATTTCAAATTTTTAATTTAAAAAAGTTTCACGCAAAGTAGGAAAGATTGCAAAGGGCGCTGAAGTGTTCAAATTTATTCCTAACCTTAATTGATCTGGTGCATTTTCAATCATAATTCATAATTCTACATTCTCTAATCAGGATTCAGATACTGATATGCTATGGTTTAGGAACTTTAAAATCCGGATTGCTGTACATGGTTTTATTAAACAGGTAATATTTTCCGTCTTTAAAGTTTTTCCAATATCTCTTTCCCAAAAGATCATAATAATAACGGCCATCAAGGGTCTTTTTTGCAACATTATCTGAAACGCTTATCACCTTTGCAACCGGTGCCGGCTTTTTTTTCACCACCGGTTTGGATACCGTTGTTGTTGTTTCCGTTGTTTTTTCCGGAACCGTTTTTTTGTGACAGGAAAAAGTAGTGATCAAAAAAATTACTGTTACACCACGCAGGACGATGTTAATCATGAGTTTGACTTAACAATAAAAGCACCAAAACAAAATGAATCAAGCATTTTTATTTTTTTATACCATGCCTTGTGCTCAGTATCATCAGGCCTGGGCAGCAGGACCACCAAAATTGAATGGAATTTCTACACTCTCCATATCCTGTATAGTTCCGTTTGCAGATTCAAATTTTTTGATGTTATCGATCATTGCTTTCATGAACCTTTTGGCATGGAAAGGAGTAAGTATGATCCTGTTCTTTACTTTACTTTTTGGTGTGCCAGGCATCACATTTACAAAATCAATAACGAACTCTGCATGACTGTGGGTAATGATGGCTAGGTTTGCATAAGTACCTTCTGCTACTTCTTCTGAAATTTCAATATTCAATTGATTCGGCTGTTCTGTGGGATTGTTCATGATTTGATTTTATTATGCAAACTTAACTATGTGGCATTAAAAAAGGGTGCCTTGACGACACCCTTTTCTTATAATTCAGATAAATATTATTGTTTAACTAATACTTCTTCTGTAACTCTCCATCCTGTACCACCCATATAACCATATCTTAAATAGAAGGTTTGTGTAGCCGGATCGTAATAATTAGCTATACCAGGAAAACCAAGCGCGTTAGTGGTATATGTACTTGGAAGAGCCGCATCAAACTGTGTATACGGTGCACCAGCAGCTCCGGGAGCTGCAGTGATCGTAACTTTATTTGTTACAGGATCTACCACCAGAGTAGCACGATATCCATTTGCACCTAAATCACCTAAATCAACTTCTAAAACAGTAGGACTAACCGCAGAAATTAATTTTGTTTCTGATACAGCACGTGGAGAACTTGGGTGATAGAAATAACCTCTAGACTCGTAAATACCTGCTAATGGATTACCAATAACGTGGAATAAAGCAACTCCTGTACCAGTAGCCGCTTCAATATCAGAAGGACCTCCGGTAATACTTGTTATAGCTAGTGGTAGCAAATAACTATAAGCTGCATCCACTTTTTGAGGATATACTAAAAAAGTGAAAGGCTCAGATAAAGTTTGTCCAGCTCTGATCACTACTCTGGTTGTTGGTAAACTGTAAGTAGAATCAGGCATCACATCAAACCTGATAGCAGATGGATCTGTTAAAGACGAATTGTATTCAGCAACTTTTGCATTGATTGGACCTAATGTTACAATAATATCTTCATCACTAACGTGAGGTGCTTCATATTGTAAACGAAGGGTAATTTCCTGCTCAGGTAACGAGGCATCCAGGATCAATCCTGAGTTGCTAAAATTACTTTTTCCACCTACATCCACAAAAGAGATAAGTTTTTTACCGCCTTCACCTACATCTGTTGCAACATCCGCTTTTTTACAAGCTGTAAAGAATATCGCAGACATCATCAGGAGAGATAAGGTCGATTTGAGATTGAATATTTTCATGTTTGTATTTTTATTTTATTATTATTTAGGTTAACCAAATATCAGTCCTGATTATGGTAAATCCCACCACATCCTGGCACTCATTACATCACCTCCTGCCAAACGCGCTGCTGCTGCTGCTACATTCGCTCCGTTAGAAGCATATTCAGAAACACCATAAGTATATCTTCTAGGGATTTCTCTTGGATTGTTTCTACCATAAGTAGTTGGTGTAAGACGAGGAATTCGCGTTCTTCTCCAGTTACTCCAGGCATAAATTCCATCCGCATAAGCTGCAATAAATTGTTGTAAGTTAATACGCTCTAAAGATGTGGTAGTAACTGCACTTGATCCCACTATTGAGCCATAACTATTTGTTCCAATACTGTTTCCACCTCCATTTCCGCTATTGAAATTTGCTTCTCCAGCTAAATATGCGGCTGCCTCTGAAGAAGTACGACCCCACTGAAGAAATGATTGGGTTACGCCATTATCATACAAAGTTTTTGCATCTGCAGTGATCCAGCCTCTTTGTGCTGCTTCCGCTTCTGCTAATAATACATATGCAGCAGGAACGAGGGCAACCGGAGTGGTAGTAGAACGGTATGCAGCAGCGAACAATCTTGATATTGTACCCGTGCTTGCTTCAAAATCAACTGCATCTAATCTTTCCAAACCATAAGGAAAAGGCGTTCCTGAAGTAGCAAATGAATTAATTCTTGGATCAGAGATATTCGTTAACAGATCTGCCATTGTTTTAGAAAAAGCATAATCTAAACGTCCGTTTAAAGCGTTATACCATGGATTGGTAGTTAATGTAGTTCCTGCATCAAACAAAGCATTGAAATTATTAGCATTTGTAGTGATTGCCCCATTCGCATCATTATAAGCAGCAGCAAATTCAGTAGCTGCAAAACCGGTTGGAGAAGGATATACTTTAGATAACCTTAATGCCATCAGCATTCTTAATGAATTGGCCAGTCTCTTCCATTTGGCTATGCTGCCACCATAAATATAATCCCCTTTAACGATAAAACCACCATCAAACTGATCATTTGCTTCTGTTAATTCATTTAAAAGATCTGTATAAATATCTTCTTGCTTGTCATACTTTGGTGAAAGGTTACCATTCCCTTTCAAAGCTTCAGAATAAGGGATATCTCCCCAACGGTCGGTGATCGTCCAATAATAATAAGCCTTTAAAATTCTTGCCGTAGCAATCTGATTATTATTTGAACCCTGAGGATTTGCTGCGGTACCCAAAACGGTAGCCAGACTCTTCGTTGCATCGTCAGTATTTAAATCTATAATTTTCTGCAAATTGATTAAAGGACCAGTGTAAGTAGTGCTAAAATCTAACTGCGGAGTTCCGTATAAACTAACATCCGTGTATTGTGTTTCTGCGAACATCTGTACGAAGATACTGGCCGGTCTGCCAGCGATATTCCCGGAGGCTAAAGCTCCTAAAGAAGCTTCTGAACTTGTTAATAAGTTGGAAGTAACCGGGATCAATGATGCATCTGTACGAATATTGGTATTATCAAAATCTTCTAACTTCCTACAACCTGAATTGGCAATAATCAATATGCCGAGGGAAGCTGTGAGAATGGTTTTAAAATATGTATATTTCATATAATTTTTATTGTGTGTGCAAAATAATACAACTTCAGTTTTTGTTCCTGTTATAGGAATATCAATTCGAAATTGTTTAACAGCTTAGAATCCAAGTTTAAGATTAAATCCTAAAGAACGTGTACCAGGGAACTGTCCATCTTCACCCGATATTCCACTGATTTCTGAAGGATCGAAATCTTTAGTTTTAGAATAAATCAACCAAGGATTACGGGCAATAATAGAAAAAGTAGCACTCTTGATGTATTTACCAACACTAATTCTTTCCATTGGTAATTTGTAACCAATACTGAATTCACGCATTTTTACATAAGAAAGATCGTAGACGGATTTTTCACTGATTTTCGAATTCGGAAACTGCTGATAATAATCTTTTGCGTCCATATACACATCATAATCTTTACCGGTTTCGTCTACCCCAAATACATGAATACCGCCACCATCTTCCACTGCATCTCTTACTGAATGTCCTCTATCATTAACAGCAGCGGTTTTTGCGGTAAGGCCTGAGTAAGAACCCCAGTAATCA
>JANNZE010000473.1:0-4782 GCA_031410455.1 Chitinophagaceae bacterium
CCTCGCCAGCCGTAAATATCAAATACTGCAACATCATAAAGATGCACCGCAATTGCCAACGGGTTATCCCGGAACTATGATATTGGCTATGATTCCTCCCTTATGGTTTTTTGTAATGAATAAAAAGATAAAGGCATTACAGTAAAAGGTTATACTCTTTCAATCTTCGCAGAACCAAAATAGCCATGCAGCACTTTTGGCAAATGAATACCATCTGCAGCCTGGTTGTTTTCCAGCAAAGCAGCAACAATACGTGGCAACGCCAGTGAAGACCCGTTCAATGAATGCAGCAATTGTGTTTTACCATGCTCATCCTTATACCTGATCTTCATACGGTTTGTTTGAAAGGTTTCGAAATTGCTGACAGAACTTACTTCCAGCCATTTTTGCTGTGCAGCGCTGTATACTTCAAAATCATATGTAAGAGCAGATGTGAATCCCATATCGCCACCGCATAGCCGCAATATACGGTAGGGTAATTCCAGGAACTGCAACAGTCGTTCAATATGCAAAACCATTTCCTCGAGTACATCATAACTGTTTTGAGGATGGGCAAGTTGTATGATCTCCACTTTATCAAACTGGTGCACCCTGTTCAAACCTCTCACATCACTTCCGAAACTTCCTGCTTCCCGTCTGAAACAAGGTGTATAGGCAGTCATTTTTATCGGCAGTTGTTGTTCACTTACGATCTCATCTCTGTAAACATTGGTAACGGGCACCTCAGCGGTAGGGATCAAATAAAAACCATCAGCGGCAATATGATACATCTGTCCTTCTTTATCCGGCAATTGCCCGGTTCCATAAGCTGTTGCTTCATTCACCATTAAAGGCGGCATGTATTCAACATATCCTGCTTCGGTATTATAATCTAAAAAATACTGTATGAGACCTCTTTGCAGTTTTGCTCCTTTTCCTTTATACAAGGGAAAGCCACTGCCGGTGATCTTAGCGCCTGTTTCAAAATCGATCAGGTCCATGTCTTTAATGATTTCCCAGTGTGGCTTTGCATGCTCCATCAAATTCGGCAAAACGCCTCCTTCTCTCACTTTCTCATTTTCTTCCGGGGTTTTACCAGCCGGAACGCTTTCGTGCGGCAGGTTAGGTAGCAACAAGAGCTGCTGCAGAAAAATATCTTCCAATTCCTGCAATTGTGTTTTGTCTGCAGATAATTTTTCCTTTACCGCGGAAACCTCGGCTCTTTTTTCTTCCGCCTTTTCTTTCTCACCTTTCCCCATCAGCATTCCAATTTCTTTAGAGATGCTGTTGAGGTTTGCCTGCATAGATTCCGACTGCGTTTTTTTCTCACGTATCTGTTCATCCATCTGTAGGAGACGGTCAACCAGCGCGATATCCTTAAAATTTTTTTTTGCTAACTTTTCTTTTACCAGAGCGGCGTTCTGCCGTATGTAATTAACCTGTAACATGACTGTTTTTTGAAATCAATAAGTTGACAAATATACCTGCAAAAGACTTATTAGCTAAATTTGCCTGATGAAACACGCTGAGGAAGATCTGCAGGTACGATGGCTTAAACTTAGGATCAGATTAAAAGAACTGTTTGGCATCAAACCTGATATGAATGGTGTTTTATTACTTATAGGCGTACAGGAACTGGGCCAGGGGCCACAGGAATTTACCAAAGAACAAAAGCAGGACCTGATGCATATTGCCATATGTAAGATCTTATCGCTAAGCGGTTTTTATACCTTTGATGGCAATGATGATGAAGGCTGGCCGCATTTTACACTGGTTAAACCGCTTCCACCCTATAATCTTATAGAACAGGAAAACTTTCTGAAAGATCATGTATTGCTGTACTTCAGTGAATTGGGATTTTAGTTTTTCACCTATCAACTTTACACTTAGCTTTGACGGCGCAATCATAAACTGAATAAATTCATGAAAAATATGATAAAGAAGTATCTGTTATTCACCTTTTCTTTCATCGTCTTATTATTAGTTTCAGAGAACACTGATGCTCAAACCAAAAAAGAAACCACCGTTTCTAAAACTGTTACCAAAAAAACGGTAATGCCGGCCAAAGTTGTTGTGACAAAAAAGACTGCCATTAAAAAACCGGCTGCCGTTAAAAAAACAACCCCGATAAAAAAGAATATGGAAAACGCAACAAGAGTGAAGATCACCACCGATATGGGAACCATCATCATTCGTTTATACGATGAAACACCTTTACATAAAGCAAATTTCATAAAACTGGTGGAAGAACATTTTTACGACAGTCTTTTGTTTCACAGGATCATACCTGCATTCATGATCCAGGGCGGAGATCCGATGAGCAAAAATGCCATGCCTGGTGCCATGTTAGGAGCCGGTGGCGGAGACATGCCTCGTACTCCGGCTGAATTCAACATAAATCTGTTTCACAAAAAAGGAGCGCTGGCGGGAGCCAGGGATCAGAATCCTGCAAAAGCAAGCAGTGCCTGCCAGTTCTATATTGTTCAGGGAAGAACCTATTCTGCAAAAGAACTGGAAGACCTGGAAAAATTCAATGGCAAAACTTTTTCTGAAGAAGCAAAAAAAGCTTACACCACCATTGGTGGAACACCTTTCCTGGACCAGGACTATACAGTTTTTGGAGAAGTTGAATCCGGACAGGAAGTAGTTGACAAAATTGCGGAAGCGCCGCAGGGACCTGGCAACCGCCCGGTTACAGACATTCATATGAGCATGGAAATTATGAAATAAGGTTTCCTCTTCTATTTTAATTAATTTAGAGGCTTATTATAAATCGATAAAAAAGAACGAATGAACTATCCTTCAAATCTGAAGTATACAAAAGACCACGAATGGGTGTTAGTAGAAGGAAATACAGCTACAATTGGCATCACGGATTTCGCCCAGCACGAATTAGGCGATATAGTTTATGTTGACATCAATACAAAAGGCAAATCTTTACAGTCAGAAGAAGTTTTTGGAACAGTGGAAGCTGTGAAAACAGTAAGTGATCTGTTTCTTCCTGCTGCCGGTACCATCATAGAAATAAACCCTGCACTGGAATCGCAACCTGAACTGGTAAATACTGATCCATACGGCGAAGGATGGATGATCAAAATGACGATCACAGATGCTTCTTCCCTGGATAACCTGATAGACGCTGCAGCATATACAGCTTTGGTTGGATAAAATGAACCGTAAATATTTTTATACGGCCTTTGCCTGGTTCATGATAGTGCTGGTACTTATTTGCCTGCCCGGATCTGATCTTCCCAAACCAGACAACTGGATGAAGATTTTATACCTGGATAAAATAATACATACCTTCTTATTCGGTATGCTGGCTTATCTCTTCATGCGGCCAATGCTGTTTTCGGAAATCCGACGGGAAAGAAAAAAAGCATGGCTGATAGGGATCGTAATCGCCACATCCGCCTGGGGAATAACAACAGAGTTCATTCAGAAATACCTGGTAACAGGACGGAGTTTTGAACTGGCAGACTGGATCGCAGATAGTTGCGGTGCTGTTTTTGCATGGATCTTTGCCTGGAAAACACAACTCAAAAAAGCCCATTGAACAGGCCTGCAGCTTGTTTCAACGCATATAACCACTTACATTTGCTCTTATGGAATATAATACCACCAGAAACCACCTGATCATGAAAGAATATGGACGACATATTCAGAAAATGGTGGAGTTCTTATTATCAATCAATGACCGGGAAGAAAGGCAAAAAAATGCCTACGCCGTAATTGAACTGATGGGTTTCCTCAATCCTCATCTTAAAAATGTGGAAGATTTCCGCCATAAATTATGGGATCATCTTTTCCTGATCAGTGATTTTACACTGGATGTTGACAGCCCATACCCGATTCCCACCCGAGAAACATTAAGGGCCAAACCACCAAGACTGAATTATCCTAAAAAATATCCTGCTTACAATCATCTCGGAAAGAACATTGAAGTGGTGATAGATAAAGCGCTGAAAGAAGAAAATCCTGAAAAACGCCAGGGTTTTGCCAATGCCATTGCGTATTACATGAAACTTACATACAGCAACTGGCATAAAGAACTGGTTCATGATGATACGATACAGACAGAACTGAATCATATTACCAAAGGACAGCTCGAATTCAATAATCGCCCGTTTGTAAAACACCGCACAGATAACAGGCCTGATATGGATGATTATCCACCTGCACGCAACCAATACCGCAAAAATTTCGGAGCCAGGGATAATAGGCAGGGCGGTGGCGGCGGACAAAACCGCGACAGTCGTAACAACAACCGGCCAGGTGGTGGTGGCGGCGGAAGAGATAACCGCAATAACAATAACAGGAATTTCAAAAAAAGATATTAATCCCGGAAAAGGTCTGATCGGTTTTTAAAATAATCTTATGAGCATCTTCGAAGTAATCGGAGGAAAACAATTATCCGGCGTCATCAACCCGCAAGGTGCAAAAAATGAAGCTTTGCAGATCATCTCTGCAGTTCTGCTTACCAAAGAAGAAGTTACCATTCACAATATTCCCGACATCATTGATGTGAACCTGCTTATGCAGTTACTCAAAGAAATGAATGTAAAAATAACCCCGGCAGGAAAAGGTTCTTATACATTCCGGGCAGATGATGTAAACGTGGAGTATTTACGCAGTCCGCAATACCAGCAGCAAAGCGGAAAGCTGAGAGGTTCCGTTATGTTTGCAGGGCCATTGCTGGCGAGATTCAAAAAAGCATATCTGCCAAAACCCGGAGGCGATAAAATAGTCGCCTGGCGGGCCCTCGACACGACGCCCGCGGAACTGGTCGACACCTGCGCGGAC
>JANNZE010000474.1:0-6600 GCA_031410455.1 Chitinophagaceae bacterium
CACCAAATGCACCACCTATTAAAAAAATCAGCTGCTTCGTGCTTTCATTGGCTTTTTGTTGCAGAAATGCTGCCAATGATTCGCTGGTAAATTGTTTTCCTCTTTCATCCAGCAATACAACAACATCAGTTGGATGAATCAATTCTAAAAGTGTTTCTCCCTCTTTTTTTTTCAAATCCATTTCACTCATCATCCCTGCATTTTTGGGAGCAGGTATAATGGTCCATTGTACATTAAAATAATGTGCGATCTTCTTTGTAAAGTTGTCTATTCCTTCTTTTACATAAGAATCATTTGATTTACCCACAGACCACAAATGAATTTTCATTCTCTGAATTTGAATTAAAGATAAAGGATAAAAAAAGGCCGGCAATTGCCAGCCTGTGTGAAAGATATTTTTTAAGATCAGAACCTTCCTTCAAATGTTCCGCCCGATATGTTGAGAACATTGCCCGAAGTATCTGCCACAGCTCCCTGGAAGGTGCCCTGAACTTCTTTTGTGGTAAGCCTTGTGATGACAACATTTCCCGAAACGGAAGTGTAATCAGGGCTTTGAATGGTATCCTGGGTATATGCTAACACCAGTTTGGCGGTATATGGATCGGATGGAGGATTGTTGAAATTGATACTGATATTTCCATTACTGGTACTGGCTGTTTGAGGAAATACCATAAACAGGAAAACAGTCCTGGCATTGTTGCCATTCTGCTCTACTGCTTTCACCTGAACCTGCCTGATACCATTGGTAGTTTGAGAAAAGGCATAGGTGGTAGTAGAATTAGAAACATTGAAAGCATTTGAGCCGTAGTAAGAAGGTGTTACGGCGAAACCTAACTGGGACTTCCCCGAATCAACAGATACGGTTATGGTTGAATCGTTGATATTGTTATTGACCGGTGCCGGATCGTCTTTGCCGCATGCCGTTAAAATAATTCCGGCAGTCAACAACAAAGAAAAAGTATTCCTGATTTTCATAAGTTTTGATTTTGTTGAACAATAGTCTATAAAAATCAAAAAGCAAACCACAAATTATGGAACGGAATATGCCATATACAGCTTAATGGTAAATACTGTTGTGCTTAAACGATCAAAAAGAAAACTATTGCTTAAGGCGATTGCCATTATATGTGCGGTTTTTATCTCATCAATCATTGCGCTCACTATTGTTATACAGGTAAAGAAAGATGATATTCTCGCATCTGTCAATAAAGAGATTTCAGAAAAAGTAAAGGGAAAAGTAAGTATCGGTAATATGGATGTAAGTCTGTTCAGGCATTTTCCATCTGTTTCCGTTCTTATGGAAAATGTAGTTCTAGGTGATAGTATGCTTCAACTTCACCATCAGCCCTTGCTCCAAATGAAAGAAATAACTGTTGATATAAAATGGGCAGCTTTGTTCAATGTGGTTGATAAGATAAAAAGGATCACGGCCACCGAAGGTAAAATTGTGATATTTACTGATACTTCCGGCTATACAAACAAATACATTTTCAAAAACGAACCCGGCAAAAAAAGTAATACTGCTTCCGTGATACCGGATATAGTTTTAAAAAAAGTGGAATTCCTGATGTATGATCTTATCCAGGAAAAAAAGCAACATTTTCAGGTTAATCATTTTGAATTGAGTGAAGATTCAAATGACAATTTTGAGGCTGATATCGACCTGAAAGTTAATGCAATGATCTTCAACAGCAAGAAAGGAAGTTTTCTCCGGGATAAAAATATCAAAGGGAAATTCAGTTTTCAGAAAAGCGAAGAAGGTTTGTTTTCATTCGGAAATATCCGGTTAAATATCCAGGATCATCCTTTTTATTTGTCAGGAAAATTTCTTACAAAAGCAGAAGGTCAGCCTTTTGAACTGAAAGTTTCCACTGAGAAAATATTGTATAATGACATTCGCAAACTGTTGCCTGAAAAAGTATCTGCTGCACTCGCTATTGCAGATGCTGATCAGCCTTTGAATGTAAAAGCAGAAATTTTCGGAACCTTAAAGAAAGGGCGTCCATTGGTGAATGTAAGCTGGCAAACACCGAATACCAATTTAAAAACACCATTACAGAATTTTGACAGCGCAAGTTTCAGCGGTACCTATACGAACGAAGTAACAAAAGGTTTACCTCGGAGTGATCCTAACTCAAGGATTATCATCAGTAATTTTAAAGCGTTGTGGAAAGGTATGCCAGTGGAATCTAAAAAAATGGAGATACTTAATCTTAAAGCTCCTGTACTTACCTGTGATATTGTATCCGGTTTTCCATTATCGAAGCTGAATGAATCTGCAGGAATACAATCCTTTCTTTTTCAAAAGGGAACCTGTGCTATACAGATCGGTTATTCGGGTCCGTTGATCAATAACAACAATGAAAATTCTATTGTAAACGGCGCCATACATTTTATTGACGGCCAGATGCTGTATGTTCCCAGAAATGTACTGGTACAAAATTTTATCGGAGATATTATCATCAGGAACTCAGATGTTTTTTTAAAGGGACTTAAAATCAAACTGATGGATCAGCTGATCAGCATAGAGGGAAATGCAAAAAACCTGATCAGTATGATGAATACAGATCCTGGGAATGCTGTGATAGACTTTCTGATCTCTTCAGGTTCTCTTGATCTTAGAAAATTCACCTATTTTTTTCAGTCTAGGAAAGCGGTTAAATCCCAGGGCAGTTCTATCAACTCTTTATTGTCCAGAATTGATGAAGTACTGGAGAAAGGCAAATTGAATATCCGTTTGCTAGCAGGTAAAATTCGTTACAAAAATTTTGATGCGTCTGATGTGCAAGCCGATTTATCTTTATTTACTGATAAATATATTGTACGGGAAATAAAGATGAAACATGCCGGGGGAGATATGTTGGTGAAGGGAGATCTGACCAGCGCTGGTAAAAATTTCAATGCTGCTCTGCATTTCAATATGAAAAATATGCAGGTAACGAAACTCTTCCATTCTTTCGACAATTTTGGTCAGGATGCAGTTACATCCAAAAATCTTGAAGGAAAATTGAGTGTGAATGCGGATGCTACTTTAATGCTGAACGACAAAGGAGAGATTGTGCCATCATCCATCAACAGCCAGGTTAATTTTATTTTACAGAATGGCCTGTTACAGAATTTCGAGCCTGTAAAAAAAATGCAGAAATTTGTTTTCAAGAACAGGAATTTCGATACCATTCGATTTGCAGATCTTCAGAATGTTTTAGAAATCAGGCAAAAACAAATTCATATTAACCGTATGGAAATACGGTCTTCTGTTCTGAGCATGTATGTACAGGGTGTTTACGCAAATGATGGGTCTACCGATATCAGTATTCAATTACCATTGAGTAACCTGGTAAAAAATAAAAATCAACTTAATCTTGTGAATCTGGGAAATCAGAAAAGTGGCGGTACAAGTATTTTTTTACGAGGTAGACCCGGTTCAGATGGGAGTATTGATTTTAAATTAGATCTGTTTAACAGATTTAAGAAGCAGAAATAATTTTTACAACAAACATTCACTTTAGTAAAAATTATAATCTGTTGTTGTTTTAATTCAGTACTCACCAACTTAAATCTTGCTTTCTTAAAAAATTATAAGTAAATTGCTTAGGTTACCGTACTCTAAGAAAATAGTTATTCATCTCCAACTATTAATTCAATGCTTAGCAGTAATAAACGAAAGCGGTACTTCGAAGAATATATTTACGAGATCGACTCATCTAATGAAGGCAGGGTTTCTCCTGTAGTAAAGATCGCCATAGTCTTGATCGTTATTGCCACACTGATATACTTCCTGTTTTTTTAAAGATTTTTTCCAACAAATACAATAAAGCGCTAATGGATGGCGTTAATAAGAAAACTGTTTGAAATATAACCGTTTTCATCCGTACCATTAGTTTGATGTTTGTTTACCAGAGCCCCGGCATAACCGGGGTTTTTTGCATAAAAAAAGTCCGGTAATACCGGACTTTCTATTTTAAACATCTGCTAATTAATTAGCAGTGGTGTCTTTTGCTTTATTATCTTTTTTCTTTCCTATTATGTAACCACCTGCTGCGCCTATCACGCCTCCGATAATAGCTCCTTTGGCATTTTTACCAATAATAGCTCCGGCTGCCGCTCCGGCAACACCGCCAATTACTGCACCTTTAGCTGTATTGCTAATACCTGGTTTTTTTGCAGGAGCAGTTGTAGTGGTATTATCAGTAGTGGTTGTGCCGGCTGTGGGTGTAGTATTTGTTGTTGCAGGTGCTGGTACAGATGTTATAACAGGTGAAGGTTGTGCAACGGGTTGTTTAACTGTTTTTGTGCGGGTGGTTTTGGTTTTTTGTGGAACAGGGCTAACAACTACAGGAGCAGGAGCAACTGGAATTACCGCAGTTGTATCGCGGAATGCATTGTTTTGTAAATTGGCACTGTCGGTAGTATATAACAGATCTCTTTTTTCTTCTTCGCTCTTATTGCTTTTACATGCTGAAAATGTAAGGGCGATCGCTAAGGGTAATAGTAATTTTTTCATTTTGATTTTATTTTGTAATTCATAGACAAATCTATGCCACAATAATTTAAGATGAATGTATACAATAGTATAACCTTAACATTCGTCTTTAATTAACAACCTCATCATTACCTGGTCACTTTTATAAATTGTGCGCCATGGTAAGAATGCATTTCTCCATTATACATAGCGTCAGCACTCACCGGTCCCTGTTTAAATGTTCCCGTAGATACTGCCCGCACAGCATAATAATATTTTTGTTTTGGTGAAACTGCATCCACAAAAAAATGAATTCTGTCATCTCTTACATCCAGTGCTACCGGTTCTGAAGCATTTTTGATCCAGTCCATACCCGGTATCTCTTTCGTACGTGGATTTTCAATTTCAAAACCTGCGGGCAGAAGATCCGTAATTACAATATTCTGAATAGGTGTGGCAAAAGTTTTTTCCAGCGTAACTTCTACAATTATCAGATCATTCTGCTTAAAAGTTGTTCCGGAAACAGGAGCGCCGGAGCGGTTGTAAAACCTTCTTCTTACTTTCAGATAATTATCTTCTTCCGTGTAATTTCCGGAAGCACTGATTCCTTCAGCGATCCATGTATAATACAACTTACCGTTGCCTTTTGCGTTAATGTCAAACGCATTTGATTTCAGCATACTACTGTTTGCCTTCCAGTTTCCATTAACGGTAGCCATATTTTTTCCGTTCACAATAATATCAGCGGTCACATTAGACTGTGCAGCCTGTCTGGCTAATTTACCAAGTGCCAATAATGAAAAGGTTCTTTCCTGTGTATTTGGATATCTTTCAGATCGCAGGAGCTGGCTGATATGACCGGCCATAAAAGGTATTTGTTTATTTCCCGGATCCACATCCATCAGTGCATTCAATGCTATCGATTCATCACGGAGGAAACTGTAAAAACTTCCGCCAGTTTCCTGAAGAGATTCTTCACCGCTGAAACTTCCCGGCAACAAACTGCCGAAAGATCTCTTATCACCAGCAAGTGCAAAGGCTGCAGATAAAAGGTATTTTCCATCGAGTGCCAGGTACTGAGGATTTGCTTTATAATAATTCATGGAAGAAACCTGTGATCTTCCTGCAAGTGCCAGCACATATAAACTGTATGGAACTTCTTTAGGAGCTATTTTTTTATTCTGATCACGGTTGTAATAATAAACGATCGTTTGTTTCGATTTCAGTTTATTGGAAATATAAGAGAGCATTGTTTCCAGTAAGCTTTCATCAACATCAAAACCTGCCTTCTTTGATTCTATTAAAAAATGTGCAGCATAAATGGTCGCCCACCAGTGTTCCGTACCTTCTCCGTCCCATAAAGTAAGTGCTCCATTGTACAACTGTCGCATTTTTATTTTACGAATGGCCTCCATCACATTGGCATTCGCGTTTTTATTTTGTTTACCTCCGAATAAAGCAGCGAGATCACCATAATATAGTTGTGGGAATGCAGATGATACAATTTGTTCAGT
This sequence comes from Chitinophagaceae bacterium, assembly GCA_031410455.1. Classification (GTDB taxonomy): domain Bacteria; phylum Bacteroidota; class Bacteroidia; order Chitinophagales; family Chitinophagaceae; genus Ferruginibacter. Next base: position 5,977 of record JANNZE010000474.1, read on the forward strand.
ACAACCGTATGGATATTCAGTGAGATATTTAAGCTGGTTCCCTAACTCTGCCATGGGAGATTTGCTTACTACCACATCATAAATAAAACTGGAAGGAATAAAATCGTTGTTTCCAATGGTGATGTTTTTAACGGAACCGCCGTTTACCGATCCGCTTCCGGATATTTTCTGTAAAGTAGAGGCGGGGCGTATCGAAATTTCTGTATTTTCTGTAAAAATTTCATTCATCGCTTTTACAGAAACGTTGATATTGGCAATGTCAATGGTTTGATCAGCCACCAGACTGAAAGTTGCTCTCGTTTCACTTCTGGCATTTATGACAAGGGTTTGTTTTTGAGATCCTGTGATTTTTACCGGACCTTTTATACTTACGGATATTTCACCTGCAGCCTGTGAAGAAGTTGTATTGGAAATGGTGACCGGCATCACAATAGTATCTCCGGGTGAAATGAAGCGTGGCAATGAACTGCTTAAAACAACCGGATCAGCAACAGTTGTATTTTTTTCAGCTGAGCCAAAACTTTCTTCTTTAAAAGCAACAGCCATCAGGCGGATCTGCCCGTTAAACTGCGGTATGTCAAATTCAAATTCGGCAATACCACTTCCGTTGGCTTTTTTCAATCC
>JANNZE010000475.1:0-3472 GCA_031410455.1 Chitinophagaceae bacterium
CATCGCATCAGTGTTGCTTGCCATTTCTCTGATGGGATGTAACCGATTATATCTGCAATTCCCATAAGGGGCGCAAGTTACATCCTAAAATTTTAATTGAACTTTTGATGCTGCAAAAAGATATGTGGATTGAGGCAGGTGGATTCTTCTAATTTTTTTGGTGCTCTGCTGAATTGAAGATCCAGGAAATTATTGGCCACATCAATATTCCAGAGATTGATCCTGGAATGCTGGTTCAGTTTTAATAATTCCGGTAGTAAATTGATCAGTAAACCATCCCAGCATGCTTCTTCCAGTTTTTGTTTGGAATTTCCCTGCGGATCACCACTGTTTTGTTGTAATTCCTTATTGGCAAAACGTGAGTTGGTCAGTAAAACTATTTCCTGCTGATTTTCTGAGTTATTCATGGCTTTTGATTTTACACTTTGAAATTACTTTTTTCCCAAAGCAGAATTTGTCATTCTTTATGCTTAATTATTGTCGGACGGCTACTACATGAAACCTTTTAAAAACAATACAAACAAAATATTTATTAAACTTTCACAAAACTTTAGTAAATTACTCTTATGGGAAATAAAAAATCAAAACCACGGATGCTCGGCCTGTTGACCGGAGCTGTAATTGGAGTAGCGATCGGATTTGCCCAAAGGAGTTGGATAGAGACCAACCTGAGTGGTGAATTTGTTCATGTACTCAACACATTAACGCTTATTATCTGCTCCGCAGCGGGCTACTTTTTCGGAAGGATGCTCGACAAACGAAAAAAACTACAGAACATTTAAATTCCTGTAGCTTTTTTGTTAATACGGCTGGTCTAAAACCTGCCTGTGTATTTTTTACTGTTGCATCAACGTAAAATTTCTTTGATGTCCAATCTGTGCTTTCGTGCATGATCCTGTGCGATATCGTAACCGGCATCTGCATGACGAATCACGCCCATTCCAGGATCATTTCTCAAAACCCTGGCAATTCTTGCTTTTGCTTCATCAGTTCCATCGGCCACAATCACCATTCCTGCGTGAATACTGTATCCCATTCCAACTCCGCCGCCATGATGCAAACTTACCCAGCTTGCTCCGCCAGCTGTATTTACCAATGCATTCAATATTGGCCAGTCTGCAACAGCATCACTGCCATCCAGCATGGCTTCTGTTTCCCGGTTAGGTGAAGCAACAGAACCTGTATCAAGATGATCTCTTCCAATAACGATGGGTGCTTTTACTTTTCCCGATCTTACCAGTTCATTAAAAGCCAATCCGGCCTTTTCCCTTTCGCCCTGCCCTAACCAGCAAATTCTGGCAGGCAAACCCTGGAACGCGATTTTTTCTTTGGCCATTTTCATCCAGCGCATTAAACCTTTATTGTGAGGAAACATTTCCATAATCAGGTTATCGGTTACTTCTATGTCAGCAGGATCGCCACTCAACGCCGCCCACCTGAACGGACCTTTTCCTTCACAGAATAATGGGCGGATATATGCCGGAACAAAACCGGGGAAATCAAATGCATTTGCGAGACCGTTTTCTTTTGCTCTTGCCCTGATGTTATTTCCATAATCAAAAGTAATCGCTCCCATTTTCTGCAACTGCAACATCAATTCTACGTGCAGGCGCATACTTTCATAGCTTCTGCTGATGTATTCATCCGGATTTTCTGTTCTTAAAATATCGGCCTGTTCATTATTTAGAGTGTGCGGAATATATCCTATCAGCGGATCATGTGCAGAGGTCTGATCCGTCAATGTATCAGGAATAATATTTCTTTCAATCAGTCTTTGCAACAAATTAATAGCGTTACATAATACACCAATACTGTATGCTCGACCTTCTTTTTTTGCAACGAGTGCTGCATCAATGGCTGCATCTATATCCGTGAATTTCTCATCCAGATAGCGGGTTTCTATTCTTTTATCAATGCGCCACTCTTCCACTTCTGCTACCAGTGCCACGCCTTCATTCATAGTGATGGCCAAAGGCTGAGCGCCACCCATGCCGCCTAAACCTGCTGTAACATTCAAAGTACCTTTCAATGAACCATTAAAATGTTTATTGGCTGCCGCACCATAGGTTTCATAAGTTCCCTGTACAATTCCCTGGCTGCCGATGTATATCCAGCTTCCTGCTGTCATTTGTCCGTACATCATAAGGCCTTTCTTGTCCAGTTCATCAAAATGTTCCCAGGTTGCCCATTTAGGAACCAGTTGCGAATTGCTGATAAGCACACGCGGTGCATCGGTATGTGTTTTAAGCATAGCCACCGGTTTGCCGCTTTGTATCAGTAAAGTTTCATCTGCTTCCAGCACTTTCAAAGCTTTTATGATGAGGTCAAGCGATTCAATATTTCGTGCAGCTTTTCCACGTCCGCCATACACAATAAGTTCTTCCGGGCGTTCTGCTACTTCCGGATCAAGATTGTTCAATAGCATACGAAGTGCCGCTTCCTGAATCCATCCTTTACATTGCAGTGTACTTCCGGTTGGAGTTTTATATTTAGCATAATCATACGTTGTTTCCATGGTGCTCATACAATTTTATTTAGTTGTTTGTTCTGTATCGATTGAATAATTTCTGATAAAATCAATAGAGTTGATCATGTCCGTATGCAGTATACGGTCTTCATTATTGAAAGAAACTTTTTCCCTGTAAGCAGAAATGATTTTTTCAAGTTGAGGTGATGTTTTTAATGGCCTTCTGAATTCAAGGGCCTGAACAGCAGTAAACATTTCAATGGCGATCACTTTCTCCACATTCTGCATTACGCGCAAACATTTAGTGGCCGCATTAGCACCCATGCTTACATGATCTTCCTGGTTATTGCTGCTGGAAATAGAATCCACTGAAGCAGGTGTACACAATTGTTTGTTCTCACTTACAATTCCTGCAGCAGTATATTGAGGGATCATAAATCCGGAATGTAAACCCGGATTTTTTACAAGGAATAAAGGAAGATTTCTTTGTCCGCTGATCAGCTGATAAGTTCTTCGCTCGCTGATATTACCGATCTCACTCATGGCGATAGAAAGGAAGTCTGCGGCAAGGGCCAGGGGTTGCCCGTGAAAATTTCCGCCACTAATTATGAGATCATCATCAGGAAATATATTCGGATTGTCAGTAACTGAATTTATCTCCCTGACAAATGTTTCAAGAATAAAATTAAAATTATCTTTTGTAGCTCCATGCACCTGCGGAATACAACGGAATGAATATGGATCCTGTACCTGCGATTTTTTATGTTGGATAATCTCACTGCCTTCCAGCAAAGCTCTCATATTCTCTGCTGTACTGATCTGCCCAGCGTGCGGACGAACAGCATGAATATTATGATTCAAAGGATCCGGTACGCAATCAAAAGCATCAAAACTGATAGCGGCGATCACATCACACCATTTTAACAATCTTTCTGCCTGTATGAGATTATACATTCCATAAGCACTCATGAATTGAGTACCATTGATCAGTGCAAGGCCTTCTTT
>JANNZE010000476.1:0-3093 GCA_031410455.1 Chitinophagaceae bacterium
TTCCTGATTTTTCTACATAATTACTGGTGGTACTGTTTGCTGTCTTTGATGCTGCAGTCCATACTGATCCCGGATAATTCCATAGCTGCATGGTTGACTCTGAATTACCATTTAACTCTGCATCTTCATAATGTAATCTGAGTGTTGCATTATATGTTCCACTAATCACCACCTCATACATACGGTTTACTGACCCACCAAAAGGAAAGTCAGCGATGGCTCCCGGTGTCACTTTCATAGTTATAGTACTTACACCTGAAACACTTGAAAATGTAATGGTATTATCAGCACCTTCAAAAGCATATGCCACACCGGTTGTAAATGAATGTGTGCGCTGTATATTTCCTAATATGATACCATTGCCCGTACGTGTGTTTGTTATGGTAACGGTATTAACTCCTGTTAACATAGTTCCATTCGTCATATTAATGGTAACAACACTTATGTTATTCAGCAGTGTAAGCTGATCGGTGGTATTTGTTTTATTTAAGGTAATTATATTGAATGTTGTAGCACCGGTAACCGAAGTATTTGTACCTGTAAAATTGATCGTACCTGTTGATGCAGAAAATGTACCGTTGTTGATCCAGTTTCCTTTAATAGTGTGGGTAAAAGTTGAGGCATTAAAAATTGTAGATGAAGCAATAGTTAAATTTCCGTTGATGGTTAATCCTGCTAAAGCAGATTTGGTATTTCCGGTTAGCGTAAGGTTGTTATAGATCGTACTTAAAATATTCTGCGCTGCTCCATTGTAATTAACTGTATTGGGCACCGTACTGGTTACATCAAATGTTCCCGCAGTATTGGTAAAAATATTGGCAATTCCTAAAACTGCATTAGATGCTAACTGAAAGGAAGTTCCGTTGATTACTACATTAAACAAATTTGCAGTTCCGCTCAATGTACTGATCGACGCAAATGTGGCTGTACCGGCAGATGCAGTTAAACTTCCGGATGTATTTACGTTAAGAGAACTGGATATTTTAAAGTTTGAGGATGTGGTTAAGGTACCATCAACACCCAGACTATTGAAAAATATATTACCGGCACCACTGATTGTTTTTGTTGCACCATTCATGGTTACAACACCGGCGCTGGCGGTGAAATTTCCACCTACCGTTAAATTTCCTGTGATAATAAAACTGGTTGAAGTGGTTACTGTTCCCGAACAGGTCAGATTACTGAATATGAAAGAATTTCCACTTATTACAGAAGAAGCACCCGTTAAATTAACAGTACCTCCGGAAGTGTGTGTAAATGAACCAGCACCTGTTGTAGCGAAAGTACCCGCAACATTAATATTGGTATTAGCAGCAGCCGAATTATTTGATGCACTGATTGTAATATTATTAAAATTATACGTACCGGTTCCTGACATTACAGATCCCGAACCATTCAATGTAATGGTGCTCGTATTCCCTTCAAGGGTTCCTGAATTGGAAATATGTCCTGTTATCCGATGTCCAAAAGAAGAGGCATTGAAAGTTGTAGCCGCACCAATGTTTACATTTCCTGTAACACTTAAAATACTACCTGCATTGATGGCCAGGGAAATTCCGGTGGTAGATGTTGTAAGGTTTCCTGCAGTAGTAAAGTCTGTGGCAGGCAATGTTCTGATTGCGGCTCCTGAAGAAGACGACAAAATAAGGTTACCATAGGTTTGGGCAGCAACCAGCTGTGTTCCGTTTCCATAATATTCCGTATTACTGGTTAAACTTAATGTAGTGGTTGCAAAATTCTGCGGGAAAAAGTTCGTGGTTAATCCGCCTATTTTCAAAGTAGCACCGTTGGAAACTGAAGTTGTTCCTCCCGCAACGGTAGTTCCCCTGTTGGCGGTGAATGTGGAAAGATCTAGCGTACCGGCAGTTAATAATATATTACCATCTGATGAAGTTGTTGAACTTAAAGCAGGTAGGTTACCGGCTAAAGTTTTTGTAAAAGCCCCGCTGATTTTTAAAGTTGAATAGGTAATTGTGCTGGCAATCGTTTGGTTAGCAAGTGTAGAACAATAATCTATTACCGAACCTGCCGTTATGGTAGGTGAAGTAGTTGTATAATTTGTTACGTATGTAGCACCCGTAACTTTTAAAATTCCTGTAGCTGCAATAGTTGCAGATGGCGTTCCCTGTACCTGGTAAACAGGGTTTTCGTTGGGGTCAAAAGTACCGTTGACTGTAAATTTATTCTGAGACCCTGAAATGGTAATATTGGATTGAAGTTTTACAGAGCTCCCTGTGTTTACAGTAAATTTTCTGAAAGGTGATGACGTATTCGAGCTGATTAATTGGTTAACACCGGAAAACCTGATCTCCGACCCGTTACTATTTGCATTATAAATGCCATTGTTGGTAAAATTGCCCGAAAGCGTTACAGCACATTTATTCTGAGAAAATGTACCATTGCTGTTGATCAATAAATTACCACTTATTGTGAAAGTTTTAGAAACAGTAAGTATGGTAGAAACAGTTCCACCAATTGTGAGATTCTTGCACGAAGCTGCAATGGTTATGGCAGGTTGAAAAGTACCAGTGAAACTGGCATCTCCAATAATGGCATCAACGGAAGATGTGGGAACCCCACTCGTCCAGTTACCGGCCGTATTCCATGCGGTACTTATTGTTCCTTTCCAACTGGTTTGTGCGAAAATGGTATTTGAAATATTAAATAATATTAATAGAAAAAATCCTCTTAATAAGAGAACAGTTAGGTTGCTTTTCATGTTGGTTAGTTACTAATTAGAACTAACGGCGAAAATATATTTATGTTTCCTTAATGGAGAAAATTATAATAAATATGTAATGAGACTACAGAAAACTTCTAAATATACTACAAAGATAAATTTGCTGTAATGTATAAATTACTTAAAAATTATTTAAAGAAAATGGTTTTGCCCGGGTGGGCTGATGCAAATGCATGTACACTCTTCCTGATAAAATCATTATCTGAAAAAGGCTCTATATGTTCTTTCAGGGTATTGATATCAACAAAAGTCTGATCAGCAGGAAGATATCCCATTCCCCAGAAACTTCCTTTCTCCATCAGCAGGCATAATGGTTTTTTTTCTTTCACGCCTTTATCAATGATGGCAAAGGT
>JANNZE010000477.1:0-3721 GCA_031410455.1 Chitinophagaceae bacterium
TCTCTTGTTACAGAATTGCATCCTTTATTCCTGTTTATTTCATGGGAAGGAAAAGATGTGGAACCACCCCGTTACAGCCCTTACGTTTTAGCTGGTATAGGTTTCTTTTCATTTAATCCGCAAGGCCAGTTAGGCAATCGCTGGGTAGATCTTCAGCCACTGAGAACAGAAGGACAGGGATTTTCTGAATATCCTGACAGAAAAGTGTACAAACTGCAGCAGATGAGCATTCCCCTGGGTATAGGTATAAAATATGAATTATCTCCATTACTGAATGTGAGAGGAGAATTTGTATACAGAAAATTATTTACTGATTACCTGGATGATGTGAGTACATCTTACATTGATCCGGCTTTATTCCAGAATTATTTATCAGGAAGTACTTTACGTGACGCATTGGCGATGAATGACCGCCAGTTGATCAATAAGAACGGTCCGCAGGGTGGAGCTAAAAGAGGAAGCCCTTCTCAGAAAGATGCATTCTTCTCTTTCAATTTAAAATTAGGTTTACTGATCGGCAGGGAAAGAATCCGTTAATCAATTAATTTCTTACAACATAAAAAAGCCGCTTTTTTCAGAGCGGCTTTTCATTTACAGAAACTTTTTAATTTCATCTTCCAGTTCCGCTTTTGTGAATGGAATTCCCATTATTTTATTAATGGCTTTCGCATCCACCATATACTGATCACGAATTATTTTTACCAGCTGACCATTGTTCAGTTCCGGTATTAAGATATGGTCAAAATTTTTGAAAATCTCCGCAAGATTAGAAGGAAAAGGCCTCAGGTAACGGATATGCATGTGCGACACCGCATGCCCCTGGTGCAACATTTCTGTCACCGCACTTTTAATAGCACCATACGTACTTCCCCATCCTACCACCAATACTTTTCCTTTCTCCGGACCGCTGTCTAATTTTTGCAGCGGAATAGACAAGGCGATATTATCTACTTTCTGCTGGCGTGTTTTCACCATGTGCTGGTGGTTCTCCGGATCATAACTGATATTGCCGGTAATGTCCTGCTTTTCCAAACCGCCAATGCGATGTTCCAGCCCCGGTGTTCCGGGTTTTACCCAGGCACGAACTAATTTTTCATCACGTTGGTAAGGCTGATATTGTAATTCATTTTCGGCAAGGCCTTCTTTGAACTGAACTTTAATTTCAGGGAGATCTTTTGCGGCCGGGAAACGCCATGGTTCTGCTCCATTTGCAATATAACCATCGCTGAGCATGATCACCGGCGTCATATGCTCCACTGCAATACGTACGGCTTCAAAAGCTACATCAAAACAATCTGTAGGTGTGGCAGATGCTATCACCGGCATCGGGCATTCGCCGTTTCTTCCATAATATGCCTGCATCAGATCACTTTGTTCTGTTTTGGTAGGTAATCCTGTACTGGGTCCGCCACGTTGAACGTTGAAGATCACCAATGGAATTTCCAGCATTACTGCAAGCCCCATGGCTTCTGCTTTTAATGCCATTCCCGGTCCCGAAGTTGTGGTAATTCCTAAGGCACCTCCATAACTGGCACCTATCGCCGAAGTTATAGCTGCAATTTCATCTTCTGCCTGGAATGTGCGTATACCAAAAGTTTTATAACGGCTTAATTCGTGTAAAATATCTGAAGCTGGAGTGATCGGGTATGAACCTAAAAATAATGGCAATCCACTTTTCTGTGATGCTGCAATTATTCCATAAGCCAGAGCCTGGTTTCCCATAATGGAGCGGTAAGTACCAGGTTCCATTTTGGCTTTTTCAACCGCATAACGCGTAGTAAAAGTTTCGGTGGTGTCGCCATAATTATAACCCGCCTGCAACACTTTAATATTACTCTCTAAAATATCTTTTTTCCTGCCAAATTTCTCCTGTAAAAATGCTACTGTATTGTCCATGTCGCGGTTGTACATCCAGTATAAAAACCCAAGTACAAACATATTTTTTGCACGGTCTTTTTCCTTTGTGCCCATGGTGAAGTCTTTCAAAGCTTCACGCGTTAATTTGGTAACATCCAGGCGCATCAGTTCATAATTATCCAGACTGTGATCTTCCAGCGGATTCACACCTTCGGGATAATTGGCCAGCCGAAGATTTTTGGAATCGAAGCCATCCACATTAGCAATGATCTTTCCGCCTTTTTTTAATGATTTAAGATTCACTTTCAATGCTGCGGCATTCATGGCCACCAACACATCACATGCATCACCGGGTGTGAAAACCCGATCACTGCTGAACCTGAGCTGAAAACCACTCACACCGGGCAAAGTACCGATCGGGGCCCTGATCTCTGCGGGAAAATCAGGGAAGGTAGCCAGGTCTATTCCCATGAGAGCCGTATTAACGGTAAACTGGTTTCCTGTTAACTGCATTCCGTCTCCACTGTCGCCTGCAAATTTTATAACAACATCCTGCAAAACCTGCTGTTTGCTCATAGCTCAAAATTATTTTGCAAAGGTAAGTACATTCAAAACGACAGCCATATACAGGATATTTTCAGATACAAAAAAAAGGCAGTACATAAAAAAGGAGAAATGAAATTCTCCTTTGAGTTCAAGATTATTTCCTGTTTGCAGATGTCAGGAATTGTTTAAGGTAGACGGAGTAAAAACGAGCCTATTGTTTGCTGATGATTACTCCATAAAGTTGGGTTTAAATATGCTACAGCAAGGCAGTGATATTACCTGTTTTTGTCAGGTAATTTTACCTTATCAAATATTAACTATTTTATTTTTTATGGCAAACATCACAATATCCACCACACTTTTGCCATCAATTTTTTCCTGTATACGGGTTTTATGCCCTTCCACTGTTCTTGGGCTGATGTTAAGTTCCTGGCCGATCTGTTTGCTCGACAAACCCTGGCAGGTATGTGTGATCACCTGGATCTCTCTTTCTGTAAATTCAATATGCCTGGCAACATATTGCTTGCTATTGCTGAGCATCATATTTTTCACTTTCTGATAAGTATCAGGATGAAAATAAGTGCCTCCGTTCAAAACCAGGTTGATGGCTTTCACCAGTTCTTCCCGGGTAGTACTTTTTAAAAGATATCCTTCTGCTCCGGCCTCCAGCATATCCAGGATAAGATTGTCATCATTGTACGTAGTAAGTGCGATCACCGGAAGATCCTTGAACTGCATTTTTATTTTTTTACAGGCCTCCACTCCATCCATCACTGGCATTTGTATATCGGTGATCACCACATCCGGATTTTTTTCCATCACTACTTCCAATAGATTTTCACCATTGAAGGCCTCACCAACAATCAACATTTCCGGATTTTTTTTTAATAAAACCTCAAATCCCTTGCGATACATTTCATGATCATCTGCAATAACAATTCTAACAGGCATATTAACTGATTAGCGGTATGGTAAATAAATACTGAGTTCCTTTTCCTTTTTTTGAATTCACAGATACTTCTCCTTTCATGATACGGGTTCTACTGTTGATATTCTGTAAACCCAAACCAACATGCTGGTCAAATAATGTATCATATTCAAATCCAACCCCATTGTCTTCACAAATAATTTTCAGGTTATTTTTTACTTCTTTTACAATGATCACCATTTGTTTCGCCTGTGAATGTTTCAGAACATTTTGCGTAATCTCCTGTATGATTCGAAAGGTATTAATGCTGATATCCGGCGGTATGGGGGAATCTACATTGCAATTGAGTTGAATTTGTAAAGGAGAAGTTGCATTTAGCTCTTTTACATA
>JANNZE010000478.1:0-1913 GCA_031410455.1 Chitinophagaceae bacterium
TAATCAGTTACTTTTTGATAAAGGTGCACCCTGTCTTTGCCCAGCACATTGTGTTCATGCCCGGGATAGATCATATAATCTACCTGAACATTTTTATCGATGGCCGCCCTTACAAAATTCACTGAATGTTGCTGTACAACAACCGGATCCTGCAGACCATGTATGATGAGTAATTTATCTTTTAATTTTCCTGCCTGGCTGATCAGGTTGGCAGCGGCATAACCTTCGGGATTTTCCTGTGGCATATCCATATATCTTTCTGTATACATGATCTCATAATACTTCCAGTCCATCACCGGTCCGCCGGCCACTGCAGCTTTAAAAACACCGGGATTTTCCAACAGGAATGATGTGGTCATAAAACCACCATAACTCCATCCTGATAATCCCATGTTTTTATCATCCACATAAGATTTACTTTTTAAAAAACCTACTGCCGATTTCAAATCTTCTCTCTGCGCCACTCCGGCACGGCGGAATATAGACTGTTCAAAAAGTCTTCCGCGGTTACTGCTGCCACGTGTATCAATACTCAGTACAATAAAACCTCTTTCTGCCATGTACTGAAACCAGTAATCACCGGCACCACCATTCCAGCTGTTCAGAATCAACTGGGCATGAGGACCACCATACCAATAAACGATCACAGGATATTTTTTTGTACTGTCGAAACCCACAGGTTTATACATGCGGCAATATATATCCTGTCCTTCATTATTTTTTATGGAGAAAATACTGAGTTCCCCTTTAGCAAACCCTGCTATCGGATCGGATGCAGTAAAAATGTTTTTTCTTTTTCCTGTTTTCGTTTCAATGATATCGATCGTTCTGGCAACGGAAGGAGAGCTCGAATTATCAATGATATAATCACCGTTAACACTAACCTGCGTATTGTGAACATTATTGCCAATTGTGAGATTTTTTAAATTGAATTTTTTCAGGTTCAGCAGCGATAAATTTCTGCTTATCGGAGATTCAATGGTAGAACTGAAATACAGGTTTTCTCCTTTGGCATCAAAACCTTTTACTTCTGTAACTTCCCAGTTACCGGATGTGAGTTGCCGGATCAGTTTTCCATCCGTTCCATACAGGTATAAATGATTCCAGCCATCTCTCCTGCTCTGCCATATAAATTGTTTAGGATTGTTTTTCAAAAACAAAACAGGCACCAGCGGCTCTACATATTTATCATCCTGTTCTTCAAATAATGTTCCTATAAAATTGCCGGTGACCGCATCATATTCATTCAGCAACATATGATTTTGTTCCCTGTTCAGCACCGCAATAAAAACAGTTTTGTCATCAGGACTCCAGGCGATATTGGTAAGATATTGTTCTGCTGGCAACCCGGTATTGAGCCATACGAGTTTTTCTGCTGCTACATTATAAATACCAACGGTAACATGATGGCTTTTATCTCCTGCCATCGGGTATTTTATGTTTTCCACTTTGGCAGGACGGACCGTCCAGTCGATGATTGGATAATCGGGCACCATGGACTGATCCATTCTGTAAAACGCCAGCGTATTGCCGTTGTTACTCCAGAAAGTTCCTTTGGTAATTCCGAATTCCTGCTGGTGCACAGACGATGCGTATACAATTTCTTTTGAACCGTCTTTCGTTACCTGTATCGCATGGCCATTTTTCTGAATGAATAAATTATCATTTTCCAGATAGGCGGCATTACCGGCAGTGCTGATATCTATATTTTCTTTTGCAGATAGTTTTTTATCGGCCAGCATTTTAACAGCTGACGTTTTAAAATCATAACTGTATTTAGCTCCTTTTACAACAAAAGTTGCATTGTCCGTACTGAATTGAACCGCAGGCATATTGACGATCGTATCTGAACCTATTTTCAGTAAAGCAATATTCAGTTGTTGCGGCGTAAGAAAATTATCCTGCTCTCCTGT
>JANNZE010000479.1:0-2561 GCA_031410455.1 Chitinophagaceae bacterium
CTTACCAGCGGCAAAACTTCCCGTTTGTATAAACGCCTGGTGCTGGATGACGAACTTGCCAGCAACATTTATGCTTATACAAATGATAAGGAGATAGGCGGACAATTTTATATTGTAGCATTAGCAAAGCCAGGTGTCAAACTTTCGAAGATCAATGACATCATTAACCAGGAATTAAAAAAAATATTTACTTCGGGTGTAACGGTTACAGAAGTTGAAAGAACCAAAGCCAATTATTTTGTTCAGTTCTTAAAAGGTATTGAAACTATTGGTGGATTTGGTTCGAAAAATGATATCCTTTCGCAAAGTGAAACCTATACCGGAAATCCGGATGCATATAAAAAAAATCTGGAGTTTATCCGCTCAGCCTCTCCTGTTGAAATAAAGAAAGTATGCGTTAATTGGTTAACTGATGGAGAATATGTACAGGAGATTTTGCCGTACGGAAATTTTGAAAATACACACTCAAAATTAGACAGGTCTCTAATGCCTGCCGTACCAAACCCGCCGGCTGCTAAATTTCCTGCTATAAAAAATTTTACATTAAGTAACGGATTAAAAGTTTATCTCGTAGAAAAACATGAATTGCCTTTGATCAGTATGGTAACTGCATTCCATGCTGGTTTCTCGGCAGACAAAGCTTCACATTCCGGTATCGCAAAACTCACAGGAAATATGATGACAGAAGGAACCTTAACAAAGTCATCTGCACAGATCAGCGACGAGTTGAATGCTTTGGGAACCTCCATATCCAGCAGTGCTAATATGGATAATTCACTTGTAAATATGAGTTGTTTGAAAACAAACTTGGATGCTTCAATGGCATTGTATACAGACATATTATTACATCCTTCTTTTCCCCAAAAAGAATTCGACAGAGTAAAGAAAGAACAGTTGCTGAATATAGAACAGGAAAAAGCAAATCCCAGTAATTTAAGCCGCCGAATTCTTTCTTCTTTGATCTATCCTTTGGGACATCCGTATAATATTCCATTAACGGGATCTGGCAGTAGTCAATCGCTGGAAAGCGCTAAGCGTAATGATCTGATGGAATTTCATAATACCTGGTTTGTTCCCAACAATGGATTTACGGTAGTGGTAGGAGATATTACCGAATCTGAATTGAAAGCGAAAATGGAAAAAGGATTGGCAAGTTGGAAAAGCAAAGAAGTGCCAAAAAATGAACTGGCTGCTGTAGCCTTTGCAAATTCAGTTTCTGTTTATATAGTGGATAAGCCCGGAGCAGTACAATCTCAGATTACGGCTGCAGTAATTGCACCTTCAGCGATGGAAAAGGGAATGGATGAATTTTCTTTAATGAATAATATTTTAGGTGGCACCTTTCTATCCAGGCTTAATATGAATTTGAGGGAAGACAAACATTGGAGTTATGGTGCAGGTTCGGCCATAAACCCATTTAAAGGCCCTGGAATATTCTTTGCAAGTGCAGGTGTTCAAACAGACAAAACAAAAGAAAGTGTTTTGGAGTTTTTAAATGAGCTAACGCAAATAAACAGTACAAAACCGATTGCTGCTGATGAATTTGAAAAGGAGCAAGCCAGTGTTATCCTGTCCATTCCCGGAAACTGGCAAACCAATAATGGGATCATGTGGTTTCTGTTAAGTAGTATAAATTTTAACCGTGGACTTAACTATCCTAATGATTATTCTACCATCATACAAAACTTAAAACTAACAGATGTTCAACAATCTGCTGCAAAAATTGTGAAACCCCAAAATCTTACCTGGTTGATTGTGGGTGACAGGCAAAAAATTGAAGCGGGTATTCGTGAATTGAATCTCGGGCCTGTAAAAATTTTGAATGCAGATGGCATAGAAATCAAATAATCTTACAGAATTTATAGGCTCTAAGAAAAGAATACTTACTTAACAGCCTTAGAAATTTATACTTTATGTGTAATAATAAATTTCAATCAAATTATTCAAAACATTTGTTCAAATACTTTCATTTCCGAACTGAGAATTGAGCGTTAATGTAGAACTCAATTCATTTTTATATTGCCAACAAAATAGTAAAATCGAAATGCTCAGTAGCACCCTGCGTAAAATAATTAGGGTGGTACCAAGCATTTCGATTTTTTTATTACAACATTTTACTGTTTGTAATAATTCAACTTTCCATTAATGAAAGCTAATTTTATTTATTAGCATAGGGTAAAATAACTTTATTTCCTTTTGAAGCTAATTTGCTTTTAAAATCGAACGGCGATTTATTGATTATACGTAAAGGCTCATCGCATGAAGAGGTATTAACTTGCGTAAAAGGAGCCAGTTCAGTTACACCATCAATGTCATAAAGAATTCCGTTCCTTGTATTGGCGAAACCCTGGCTGTTATATACAATACTGGAAGTAACTTTATAGGAATCAGGGCCATAATACCATTTCCAATCCAATGCGTTGTTTACACTAAACTGTAAAAAAGTATACTCGTCAAAGTCAGAAAGTTCCAGTATATATTTCAACCATTGGTTACCGGAAAGAGAATTTATTTTATTATCGTAGCGTAAACCTTCAAATCTCAAAGCAGGGCTGGATTCA
>JANNZE010000480.1:0-6387 GCA_031410455.1 Chitinophagaceae bacterium
TTCAGCCTCGAACTCAATAAAACCGATCTCGATATTTTTGTAAATAATACATTCCTGGGGAAATCTCTACAGGATATCCAGGTAAAAATTCCGAAAAGACAGGAATTCACGGTGCCCTTAAAAGTGGATGTAGATATGAAAAACTTATTAAAAAACGGCCTCACCACCCTTTTCAATAAAGAAGTATCCATCCGTTTCCTGGGAAAAGTGAAGGTGGGAAAGGCAGGCGTGATGAAAAATTTTGACGTGGATTATACCACTTTACAGGAAATTCCCATGTTCAAATAGACGAAAATTAATGTTGTAAGAAGCATAATTACCTCCAAAAAAGTCGCTTTTATCAAACATCAGGGCTGCAGAATATGCGAAAATCATCTGCCATCCGGGGTAAAACCCGTGGATTCAATCCATTAAACCAGCAGGATATTCATCATTAGGAAGGCCACTGTGAAAGGGTTGGATGGGAAAAAGATTCAGATTTTTACAATACAGATCACTTTGGGATCATGCCGGATGGGTTTCTGCTATCCGGGAAAAGGTAAATCAGGTGATTTTTAATCCAAAAAAAATGTATCCTATCAGAAATGATAGATGGATAAAGGAAAATAAATGGTTTGAAGAAAATGTTCTGCCGGATCTACGCCCGATCTTACCCGTATTATCAGCTATTTATTTACTGTAAAATAAATGGAACCTGATCAATATCTATTGCCTGTTTCAAAGCAAATTGATAGAGAAATTCGATCCTGCTATTTTAATGCTCTGCATTAACTGTAGTATCTCGCGGGGCCGGAGTAGCAGCTGCTGCCGGTTTTTTACAGCATTTAGGTAATCTTTTATAAGCCGTTTCCTCTGCGGTTACGTCACCAGCATCATACCCTGCATTGGCAATTGCCGTTTTGATATTTTCAATGTTGGTTCTGTCTTTGATCCACGAAACGGTAGTTGTTTTCTTTTTTACATCCACTTTTGCCGCTGTAACGCCATATTCACGTAACAATACCCGTTCTATACGGTCTTTACACATATCGCATTGAATAGATGGTGTGGAAATGGTCGCCTTATCTGAAGTTTTTTGTGCTGACAGGTTTGTCTGATATCCAATTAAGGCCAAGAGTGTTATAAAAAGAAATTTCATGTAGTTATTTTTCTAAAATTAATTCAGGAATTCCATTTTTCAGGATTTGAACGCCAGTTTAACAGTTCCGCTGAATCACCCGGTTGCACTATCCCTTTTTCAATGGCGAGTTTGATAAGTACTTCATAATTGGTGAGTGACTGAAACCGGATTCCTGCAGCATTGAATGCTTCTTCAGGTTGTGGAAATCCATAGTTGAAAATAGATACCAATCCCACCAACTCATATCCCATATCTTTTAATGCGGAACAAATGGCAAGGCTGCTTTTCCCTGTAGAAACCAGATCTTCCATCACCAGCACTTTTGAACCTGGTGCCAGCCTTCCTTCCAGTTGATTTCCCAAACCGTGTGCTTTAGGTGAAGAACGAACATAAGCAAATGGCAATTTCAGCTGATCGGCCACCATAGCTCCCCATGCAATTCCAGCCGTAGCTACTCCTGCCAGTGCATCTGCCTCCGGAAAATCCTGGAAAACCATACTGCATAATTCACTCTTGATAAAATCACGTGTAAAAGGATAAGACAATAAAATACGATTATCACAATACACAGGACTTTTCCAGCCACTCGTCCATGTAAAAGGTTCTTTCAAATTCAAACGGACCGCATCTGCCTGTATCAGCTTTTCCGCAACGGCTTTCTGGTTATCACTCATATATAAAGTTGAACAGAACAAATATAATTGCATAGCCCATGCATCAATCAATTATTTTTACATTTTGAATGATATGAAGCTGAAAATATATTTTGATGACAAGCCTGTTTTTTTATGTGACCAGCAGGATAAGGAACTGGAAGAACTTTGTCACCATCCTGATACGATGCTGATAGATGAATTATCGGCGCCTGCGATCAATTCACTTTTACATGAAATAAAAAAAGAAGATTTTCATGCAGCCATTATTCAGCATGAAGATTTTGAAAAACTGAAAAAAACTTTCTTCAAACATTTCACCTTTATACATGCTGCAGGAGGTATTGTTCAGAATCATAAGAAAGAATTACTCTTCATATTCCGTCTTGGAAAGTGGGATCTGCCAAAGGGAAAATTAGATGGAAAAGAGCAACCTGAAATTGCAGCAGAAAGAGAAATCACCGAAGAAACCGGCGTTGATCATCTGAAACTTCATAATAAAGTTGGTGAAACCTACCATGTGTATGATGCCTTTGGAAAACATTTTTTAAAACAAAGCGACTGGTTTTATTTCAGCTGTGATGAAGAGCAGGAACTGAAACCGCAGACGGAAGAAAATATTACGGAGGTGAAGTGGATTCCAACAAAAGATATCAAACAGCCTATGCAGAATACCTACGCAACCATTAAAGATATACTGCGTGATTTTTTTGATACACCTTAAGAACGTTTTTGCATAATGGCAACTGTGAGCCTGGAGATACAGATCAGTTGATTTTTTTCATTGGCGATCCTGATGTCCCAAACATGGCTGTTAGCACCCAGGTGCACAGGCTTAGCAATAGCATATACCACGCCTTCCCTAACAACTTTTATATGATTGGCATTGATCTCCATTCCCACACACATTTGAGTTCCGGAATCAATCACCAGGTGAGAGCCCACACTTCCTATTGTTTCAGCAAGCGCACAACTGGCACCTCCATGTAAAATTCCATAAGGCTGGCGAACATGATCGGTAACCGGCATACTCATTCGTAAAAAATCATGACCAACTTCTTCCCATTTCATATGAAGATAATGAGCCATGGTCCTGGATTCAAAATCGTGCAGGTCCTTGAGCGACAGATCGTGTTTATGCCAGATGGATCTCATATTATTTTTTTTGAATAGTGGCCTGTACCACAGCAGGTAAAAACCTGGAGACATCACCCCCATTTTTCAAAACATCGCGTACCAATGTAGAGGCAACAGAAGTGAATTGCGGAAGACATGTAAGAAAAACTGTTTCAATTTTATCATCCAGGCTACGGTTCATATCTGCGATCGCTTTTTCATATTCAAAATCGTTCACATAACGGATTCCTCTCAGTATAAAATTAGCGCCAACCTGTTTACAACATTCTATAGTGAGACCTTCGTAGATCAATGCATCTACTTTTGGTTCATCTTTATAAATATCTTTCAGCCATTGAAGACGTTGCTGATCGGAAAACATCGGAACCTTATTTACGTTTTTTCCTATTCCAATAATGAGTTTATCAAATAAAGGCAAGGCACGATCGATGATATCCGTATGACCCAGCGTAACAGGATCGAACGTACCCGGGAATAGACAAATCCGCATAAGTATAGAATTGGTTCGTTAACCAAATATACTTAAGTACAGGTACATCATGCCTCTCCCATCATTAAACCTTCAATGGAATGTTTTTGTACAATAGGTTCCAGTGTATCCACTAAACGACACGTAAGGTGATGCCGTATAGCATCAGGCAACGATCTGTAATAGGAATGCGTCATTTGCAGATCGTGACGCTCTGAATTAGCTGCTCCGGGAGCATCAACGCCTATCACCAAAACCGGCCGTGATTTATTGGAATAATTAGCGGTACCTCTGTGGATTGTGAGAGCTGAACGGGCAGAAATGTCTCCCATTTGCGGAAATTTCTTTTCAGCTTTGGTCTGGTATCTTTCATATACATGTTTAGGTGGAAACATACCGTGTTCAAATTCATCGTGCAGGTCCCACTGAGTGCCAGGTGCAATTTCAAAAGGACCCATATCTTCATATACATCCACGGTAGTTAAATTAAAGGCCAGTGAATTCAATCTACGGCCGATTATTGTTTCCGGTGGTGCAGGAAAATCACGATGCCATGGTTGGTCCAGCGCTCCGGGATTGGGTACATCAAATCCGATCTCTACAATTTTATAATTGGAGCCAAGTATGCATTCAGAAACAGTTCTGAACCAGGGATGCGATACCAGTTCTGTAAAACCACGGATATTTTCAGGATGAATTTCTACATAATGGCGGTTTGGACCACGCCCTACTGCTCCTCCTTCCATCAATAAAGCATCTTCGTACAATGCCATAATATCTTCATGTAACTGCTGTATCATTTTTCTGGAAAATGCAGCTTTACAGCCCAGGATTCCACGCCCGTATATTTCTCCCATGATGGAAGCAATATCATAATCATTTTTCATGTTATTAGATTTCTACAAGTCATGCGCCAAAATCAGGTATAAAATTCAAAACATTATAGCCGGGAATGGAGATACTCAGCCGTAATAAATTTAAATGATGAGTTTAATGGTTATAAAATTGATTACACCAAGGGTAAGTAATCATTATGCACCTGGACAAAGCGATACAAAAGAAAAAAGAAATATCTGCACAATTGCTGCAGAGTAGACAGGTGATCCGCTCAGTGAGCTTTGCCGGAACAGATGCGACTGCTTTAAGAATGGAGACCATTCCCGGAATCATCAACGGATGTGGCATTGCCGAATTAAACGGCGAATATTATATAAAATTATTGCTGAAAGAAAAGTCGCCGGTTTCATTGCGTACACTACAGTATTATTTCGGAATGAAGGAGGATGATCTGTTGTTTGAAATGGCAGGTCCGGTAAAACTGAAACATAAAATACGTCCTGCATTTCCGGGCGTTTCTATCGGGCATATGAACGTTACCGCCGGTACGCTGGGTTGTTATGTTGCAGATAAAAAAAACAATGTGTACATCTTAAGCAACAACCATGTGCTGGCTGATTCTGATAAAGGAAAATGGAAAGATATCATTATTCAACCGGGCACACAGGATGGAGGTATGGCCACTGATAATATTGCCAGCTTAAGCTATGTGGTTCCTTTAAACAGGAAGAAACACAATTATATGGATGCTGCCATAGCGAGAATTGATCCCGGGCAGAAGATCAATACGGCAGTGCAGGAAAAATATCCGGTGAAAGGAAACGCTGAACATTATTTAAAAATGAAAGTTGAAAAGTTCGGACGCACCACCGGTCATACAACCGGAGAAGTAACAACCACACACCTGGATGTGAATGTAGAATTCGAGGGTGTACAACTGGAATTTCATGACCAGTTTGAAATTAAAGGAACCGTTGTAAAAGGAACAAGAATTAAATTCTGTAATGATGGTGATTCAGGTTCACTGATACTTCAGCAGCATACGCACAAAGCTGTTGGATTATTATTTGCCGGAACAAAAAACGGAACTACTTATGCGTCGCCCATCACGGAAATATTAAATGCATTTTCAGTTAACATTTTATAAATTTAACTATGCATATATCGGAAGTAAAAAGGGAATTGTACAATGAATTGAAAAGTAAGGAGCAAACCATTACCGGAGCAGGTATCAGAGAAGCAGATGGTAAAGAAGTGATTGTGATTTATATTCCGGTAAATCATCAGCAGACGAACCTGATACCCGAAAATTACAAAGGTATTCGTGTGATCACTGAAATATCTGATGAACCGAAATTATTGTAAAGCAGAAGAATGCACCAATGGTGATTGTGATAACAAATACAGAACCGCCATTCTTACTGCAACACCGTTTTCCACCTGTTGTAAAATAATTGAATTGCTTCCGTCTGCAACATCACTGTCTATTTCTACTCCACGGTTTACAGGTCCCGGGTGCATGATCACGATCTCTTTTCCGATTTTACCCAAACGTTTTTTTGTAATACCGTAAGCCTGGTGATATTCACGCAGAGAAGAAAATAAAACCTGGTTCTGACGCTCGAGCTGGATGCGTAAAATGTTGGCTATGTCGCACCATTGCAAAGCTTTATCAATATTATATTCTACCTGCACATCCAGAGCCTGTTTCAAAAATACGGGTATCAGTGTAGGTGGCCCGGACACCATAACCTCTGCTCCCATTTTTTTTAAAAGGTAAATATTACTGAGGGCCACACGTGAATGCATGATATCACCTGCGAGCAAAATCTTTTTTCCTTCCAGTGATCCCGTTTTTTCCTGCATCGAAAATGCATCGAGCAGAGCCTGTGTTGGATGTTCATTGATACCATCACCGGCATTGATGATCGCAGTGTTTTTGAGATGTTTTGCCAAAAAATGCGGAGCGCCGGAAGCACTGTGACGCATCACTACCATGTCCACTTTCATGCTTAGTATATTATTAACCGTATCCAGCAATGTTTCGCCTTTAGATACAGACGAAGAGGATGCACTGAAATTGATGGTATCCGCACTTAATCTTTTTTCAGCCAGTTCAAAAGAAATTCTGGTACGTGTGGAATTTTCATAAAACAAATTCACGATCGTAA
>JANNZE010000481.1:0-4854 GCA_031410455.1 Chitinophagaceae bacterium
CCGTCCATGCATCGGGATACATATCTTCCGGATGTCATCCATGATCCCTACTTCTTCCAGTGCTTTTATACCTCTGTCGCTCAATGCAAGGTTGATAGATCTTCCTGCATATCCTGCATTTTTACGCATATCCGGGCGGCGTTCAAATACCGAAACCGAATGACCTTTTCTTTTAAGATATATGCCCAGTAAAGATCCAACAAGACCGGCGCCAACGATGGTAATTTCTTTTTTCATATTAATGCTGTGATAGAACTTCCTTAATGATATCGCCGAAGCGATAAATATCTTCAAATGAATTGTATAAAGCAACCGGTGCAATGCGGATCACATTCGGTTCCCTCCAGTCGGCGATCACACCTTTTTGTTTCAGCGTATCAAATATTTTTTTTCCGTCTCTCAGCATCAGCATACTCACCTGGCAACCATGTTCATCTTTGTTTTTGGGCGTGATGATATGGATGGTTCCGGGAAAAAGCTTTTGAATATCTTCTAACACAAACCACAGAAAATCGTTCAGTTTTTGTGCTTTGGTAAAAATATTTTGTATGCCTGCTTCTGCAAATACATCGAGTGACGCTTTATGAACTGCCATACTGATAACCGGCGCATTGCTTAATTGCCATCCTTCTGCAGTGGGAATTGCACGAAAATCTTTTTCCATCCGGAAGCGCTTGTCCTTATCATGTCCCCACCATCCGGCCATGCGTGGCAATGAAATATTGGTGGCATGTTTTTCATGAATAAATACACCTGATACACCACCAGGACCACTGTTCAGGTATTTATAACTGCACCAGCAGGCAAAATCTACTTTCCATTCATGTAATTGTAAAGGAATATTTCCAATAGCATGTGCAAGATCAAAGCCGCAGATAATGCCGGATGCATGTGCGGCTTCTGTTATAGAAGGCATATCAAATACCTGTCCCGTATAATAATTTACTCCGCTGAACAATACCAGTGCCGTTTCATTTCCATGCTGTTTGATGGTCTCTACAATATCTTCGGTGCGTAAAGTGTATTCTCCATCACGAGGGGTTACTTCAATGATGGCATTTTCATCAAATCCATGTAATTGTGCAGCTGATAAAAATGCATACTGATCAGAAGGAAATGCTTTTGCTTCACAAATGATCTTATATTTTTCTTTAGTAGGCCTGTAAAAAGTAGCCATCAATACATGGAGGTTCACTGTCAGCTGGTTCATCACCACGATCTCTTCCTCTTTTGCACCGGTAAGGTCTGTTAATAAAGCAGGAAACAGTTCATGATAATCCACCCAGGGATTTCGTGCATGATGATGGCCCTCCACACCATAATTCGCCCAGTCTTCCAGTTCATTCATCACATAATCCTGTGTTTGTTTGCACTGTAATCCTAATGAATTGCCAGTGAAATACACGGAATCCTGCCCGTTCAGCAGCGGTATATAAAACTGATCTCTGAAACTTTTCAAATGATCGCTTTCATCCAGCATCTTTGCGTATGCCGTTGAATTTTCCATTTTATTATATATGTCAACGTTCATGATATGGTGGCAATAACTTTTAATTCTATAGCAATAGGAGTGGGCAGGCTCAATACTTCCACTGTGGTGCGACAAGCCTGTACGCTGGAAAAATATTGTGTATAAATTTTATTGTACAAAGCGAAATCTGCTTTCATATTTGTTAGGAATACGGTAACATCAATGATGTTTTCCCAGCTGCTTCCGCTCGCTTCCAGTACAGCTTTTACATTTTTAAAAACAGAATGACATTCCGCCTCAATATCATATTTCAGGATCTTTCCATTTTCATCCAGTTGAAGACCTGGAATAGAATTGTCTTCTGCACTCCTGCTGCCGATGCCACTGAGGAATAATAAATTGCCTGCTCTTCTTGCATGCGGATAAGCACCAAGTGGCGCCGCAGCCTTGTCGGTAAATATAGTTTCTGTTGTGCTCATTAGTATTCTATACAAATATTTTTAGGTTCTGTAAAAAATCGCATGGCTTCCCATCCGCCTTCTCTACCCACACCGCTGTTCTTCACACCGCCGAAGGCAGTTCTCAGGTCTCTTCTCAGCCAGCAGTTCACCCAAACGATGCCGCTCTCCAGTTTTAGGGAAAGCAAATTCGCTTTGGAAATGTCCTGCGTCCATATAGTTGCGGCAAGTCCATACGTTGAAGCATTGGCCAGTTGTATTGCTTCCTCTATGGTATCAAAGGGTTGTAAAGTAACTACAGGGCCGAATATTTCTTCCCTGTTGGTTCTGCATTCCGGGCCGGCATTTTCAATGATCGTTGGTGCAATGAAAAAACCTTCTGCACATCTTCCTTCCGGTTTAACTGGATGTCCGCCGCATAAGATCATCCCGCCTTCTGCTTTTGCTGTTTCAATACATCCCATCACTTTATCAAAATGCAATTTACTTACAATGGCGCCCTGTTTATTATTTTGTAACGGATCTCCAACGGTGAGTTGTTTGGTTCGCTCTACAAATTCTGTTTTGAATTTCTCATATACGGATCGTTCAATGAGGATCCTGCTGCCACACAAACATATTTGTCCCTGGTTGCTGAAAGATGACTGTAAAGTGGTTTGCATCATTTTATCCCAGTTACAATCTGCAAAAATGATATTGGGATTTTTACCACCTAATTCAAGGGATAATTTCTTGAACATCGGCGCAGCAACGGCAGCAATTCTTTCACCGGCTCTTGTGCTTCCGGTAAATGAAATGGCTTTGATGTCTTTATGTTTTACAATGGCTTCACCGCATGTTGGTCCCTGGCCGTGAAGAATGTTTAAAACACCATCCGGTAAACCTGCATCTTTACAGATCTTTCCTAATAAAAAACCAGTGACAGGAGTTACTTCTGAAGGTTTGGCGATCACACAATTACCTGCGGCCAGTGCCGGGGCGATCTTCCATGTAAATAAATACAATGGTAAATTCCAGGGCGAAATACAACCTACGATTCCAACCGGGTTACGCAAAGTATAATTGATGGCATTCGTTTCCATCTGGTGACTCTCAGATGCATAATGCATAGCACCTGTTGCAAAAAACCGGAAATTGGAAGAGGCACGCGGGATGTCCACTTTTGTACTTAGCCATAATGGTTTTCCATTGTCATTGGTTTCCGCAAGTGCAAGCGCATCTGCGTTTTCATCTATCAGTGCAGCAATTCTGTTGAGGATGGTAAAGCGTTCTTCAGCAGAAGTAATACTCCATTTCTCAAAAGCTTTTTTTGCTTCGGAAACGGCTGCATCCACATCTTTTTCATTGCTGTCAGGAGTTTTTCCTGAAACAGAACCAGTGGCAGGATTGATGTTGTCGATAAATTGCCCGCTTAACGGGCCAATGAAATTTCCACCAATGAAATTTTCGAGATGGAATGGAATATCCAATTGCATAGGTTAAAGGTAATTATTATAAAAATTTTGCAGTAATTTTCTCTTTCAAACTGAAACAATATGGCCATACCTGCTCCTTTTAATTTAAAAAAATGGATCGAAGAACACCGTGATCTGTTAAAACCTCCTGTAGGCAATCAATGTATTTACAAGGATGCAGAAAATTTTATTGTGATGGTGGTGGGTGGTCCCAATTCACGTAAAGATTATCATTACAATGAAACGGAAGAGTTATACTACCAGGTGGAAGGAGATATCGTGGTAAAGATCATTGAAGATGGTAAACCCCGTGATATACAGATCAACGAAGGCGATATTTTTCTGCTGCCACCAAAAACACCACATTCACCACAACGCGGCCCCAATACCGTAGGACTGGTAATAGAAAAAGTGCGTGAAAAAGAAGAAGATGGTTTTTTATGGTTCTGCGAAAATTGCGGTCATAAATTGTACGAAGAAAAATTACATGTGTCGGATATAGTTAAACAATTGCCACCGGTGATGGATGGTTTTTATGCTTCAGAAGAAAAACGTACCTGTTCAGAATGTGGTTTGGTTATGAGTCCACCAATCAAAAAAGGATAAAACCCTAAGGCAAAAGTTAAAAGGCAAAACCAAAAGTTGAAACTTATTTTCAAGTTATAAATTCATCTTATTGTTGATGGATGGCTGTTTCTTACTTTTAGCTTTTTACTTTTGATTTTTTACTTTTGATTAAATTTTTCCGTTGAAAATCGACATCCACACCCACATCATGCCTTCCACCATGCCCAACTGGGTGAAAAAGTTTGGATATGGTGATTTCATTCATCTCGAACACCGCAATTGCAAAGCCTGTATGATGAAAGGCGATAAGATGTTTCGTGTAGTGGAAGAGAATTGTTTTGATGCATCTTTACGAATGAAAGATATGGATGCTACGGCCGTTGATGTGCAGGTATTGTCAACTATCCCAGTATTATTCAATTACTGGGCGAAACCAAATGATGGTTTGGAAACCGCACGTTTTTTTAATGATCATATTGCAGAAACGGTGGTTAAATCGCCTGATCGTTTCAAAGGTTTAGGAACGGTTCCTTTGCAGGATATTGAATTGTCTATAAAAGAAATGGAACGTTGCATAATTGACCTTAAAATGCCGGGTCTTGAAATAGGCAGCAATATCAATGGCGTCAACTTAGGAGATGAACAATTTTTCCCTTTTTACAAAAGAGCCGAGGAATTGGGTTGTGCATTATTTATTCATCCATGGGAAATGATGGGCGAAAATCAGATGGAAAAATACTGGCTTCCCTGGCTGGTAGGAATGCCGGCTGAAACATCCCGTGCCATTTGTTCCATGATATTCGGCGGGGTAATGGAGAAATTTCCAAAACTACGTATTGCCTTTGCGCACGGTGGCGGATCCTTTCCGGCTACCATCGGAAGAATAGAACACGGTTTTAATGTA
>JANNZE010000482.1:0-6118 GCA_031410455.1 Chitinophagaceae bacterium
AATCAAAAGGACCCCAGTCGTTGAACTTACCTATTGCTACAAATTTTGTTTTTTTGTAGATACTTCTCACATCCAATCCATAGCGATTGATGGTTCTGGTATCATTACCGTTTGCCTGGCCATTTCCTACATAAAGGTTGGCAATAAAACCGAGGTCGGTATTTAACTTAGAAACAATTCTTGTATTTACTTCCCATAAATCCTGCGCTGGTGCTGAACCCGGAAATACAAAAGTGGTTCTTCCATTTCCTAAAATACCAATGGCAGCATCCTGTACGGTTGGCAAATGACGATACATCACATCTGCACTGATAGCAAACCTGGCATCTTCGGAACGGTCGTTGTCCCACTCATACATCCACGTGCCAGGTGTAGGATCGTATGTCAATAATAATTCTCCGCCAATTGTTTCCCTGTTGCTGCGAACAGAGAAAGGATCATCTAAAATATTTCGTGGTCTTCCGGGAGCCAATACATCAGAAGGTATCGGGCCTTCAATTGGTTTCTGGTATAAAAAGTTGGGCGCTATCTGCAAATGGCCGGCATTTACGGTAAAGCCGCTTAATACATTGTACATATTACCAACACCAATATCTTTCAGGCGCCAGCCGGTAAATGTTCTGGTTTGATCTACACCTCCATTTGCTACAAGGCCCATGTAAGAAGCAAGGCCATACCATTGTATAGGTCCACTTGCATAGGTCAATTTTATTTTACCGCCAAAATTGTCTTCTGTTTTTATTACATCCTGAAATACTTTTCCCTCTCTCTCTAATTGAAATACTCTGCCATTGAGTGGTTGCCCCGCCCATATTCCGCCAATGTTAAAACCAAATTTTTCAAATTTCCTGGAAACACTCAATGCTGCTTTTCTTGTTTTGGGAGTAGGAACGGCAAAAGAACTTTGCAATCCACTACGCTGTGAAAGGTCTTCATGAAACATTCCTGTTACTTCAAACTTTGCCACCTTTCTGCTGTACTTCGCCAATACGGCAGGGTTGGCTCCCCACCACAATTCAGGACCAAAAGCAACTTTCAATCCTTTGATAGCTTTCTTACCTTCTATTTCAAAACCAAAAGGAGCTTCACCATTGTATATGTCTATGTTGGGACCGTAATTAGCTTCCGGATAAAGCCCGAAGAAATCACCTTCATAACCCCAATGGTAATGTCCGGTTCTGTAAAATCCGGTGAGGTTAAAATTTTTGTTGTTCCAGTTAAAACTGCTGCGGTATAATTGAACCCGGTTATTAGAACTTATCTGTAGCGGACCGGTTGGTGTGTTAACGGTAATCCGTCTTCCCCTGTTTTCATAAAACACTTCGTCTATAGGATTCTCTGCCACATTTCCCAACACATTAAACTGCACGTTGGCTGTTACATTGGGTGCAGGCTTTGCCGTTATTCCAATATTAAAAGATTGCATATGGTCGAAACCCTGCCTGGTTGGATAGCCTGTAGTTGCAGGGTCATCTTCTTTAGGTGTTGATATCAGGCTTCCACCTGTACTGTAAGTAGAAAAGTTGGCTTGCAAATCACTGAGGTATACTTTGCCTTTGTCTTCCGCCTGCAGTGCGGCTTTATCACCTCTTGCACGCAAAAATGCATCTGCCATTTGAATATTATCCAACTGGTTTATCTGCGCTTTCGCTTGTGCGTCATAGGGATTAAAACGGTGTACATCTTTTAATGCATAATATGCGGCCCGTGGATATAATTCATAAGTGCCTAGTTCGTTTGTTTTACCTTTTGCACAAATGCCAAACCACTCTTCATTCATATTATTTTCACCTTTTTTGTAATCATTGGTATAGCCGCCGTTAGACCAGGATGCAGAAGCATCATGTTCATCGAGGTTTGTAGTCTGTCCTGTTTTCCACCAGCCATCACTGAATTGAAATGTAAAACCACCGATGCTATTTTGTGCTTTGCCCATGCCAGCAGCATTTGCATAAATTTCTTTCCAGTTGCTCACCAGAACTTTTGCCTGGTATTCCTGGTCTTCATTGTTGGCCATGGTATTGTATGCATCGGCGCCAAACTCTGTAAGTAAAACAGGCTTGCCTAATTCTTTTTTAGCCCTGTCATATAAATCTGTGAAGGTGAGGCCACGGTAGGCGTTGATACCGATAATGTCTACATCCATACATTCTTTGGCGATAATATCAGAAAATAACAGATCGCCATTGCAGATGGCCATGGGATGAGATGGGTCAATAACTTTCATTTCCTTAGCTGCATCATTAAACAGTTTATATAAATGATAGGCGTCTTTGGTTGATTTCCGGTCTTGCACAGGAATATTTTCTGTTTCGGCACCGCGCCAGAAAAGGCCGTAATTATTTTCATTACCCAGCAAAAACAGCAGCAGCCCGGGAGTGGATTTGTATTCATTCGCCATGGCTTTTACTTCCTTCATCAGAATGTCCCTTACAAGTGGATTGGAGTAATCCGTATTTGGCGTCCATGTTCCTTTTAAAGTAAGACCGTACCGGCCAAAAGAGTGGTTGAGCATGGTGTGGATGCCATAATTCTCATAGATATATTTAATCCATTTAGCCGGAACGCCCGTGTATTGACGAATGGTGTTAACACCCATGTTTTTCAGCAAGGGCATTTCACTGTTGAGGGCAGCCATAATTATTTCATCGTACTGCTTCCATAAACTGTAATTGAAATTGTTACCAATGGGAATATAATCCCAATTCATCCCGTTAATGATGAAATCTTTGCCATTCACAGACAATTTCTGGCCATCGGCATCGCTCTTAACAACAATCTTGTTTACCTGTGCAGATATTGCAGTTGTTAAAAAGAGTAGTGCAAGGGCAAAAACAAACTTTCTCATAAGTTTTATATTTTATTTGATAGTCCTTGTTATACGAACAATGATATTTACAATTAGTTTAGTCGTTTTCAACGCCGGGGAATTTTTTACAATGGGGAAGTTCCGATTACAAAAAATAATTACGGGTTTGGTTAGTATTGTAAGGGAGCGGATAATGGAATTAAATGCGAATCGACCGTTTTTTTTAAAACGTCAGGGCTATCAAGTTTTTTGAGGTTCCCTGCTAATTATTTCCTGAAAAAATGGAATCAATTTTCACTGAATTACAAAAAACAATAATAAATAATGGTAATACAACCAGGACGGTTTGAATATGTAAGCAAGCAATTTCATTAAAATCTTTGTAAAGAACACATTTCATTGCGTCATGATGACACAATGTAAATAATTTCTAAGATTTACCAAAAAAAAATAATTTTTTAAAATGTTGAATACCTTAGTTGCATAGTTGTATGGAAATAAATGAATCAATAAGTGCATTACTGAATGCCGGGGAGCACAATTTTCTTCCTTCGCTGTCTGTAGATTGTGTGATTTTTGGTTTTCACGATAACCAGCTTAAGGTTTTATTGCTTAAACACCGCCATAGGAAAAAGTGGGCGCTTCCAGGTGGATTTATTGGAGTTGATGAACCAATTGATGCTGCGGCATACAGAGTTTTAATGGAAAGAACCGGGTTAAATGAAATATTTCTGCAACAATTTCATGTATTTGGAGATCCGGTACGTTCTCCCCGGGATTTTCATATCCAGGACCTTAAAAAAGATGGTATAGATATAGTTGAAAATCTTTGGATCCTGCAAAGGTTCGTAACCATTGGATATTATGCATTGGTTGAATTTTCGAAAGTAAGCCCAATACCCGATACCTTATCTGAGACGTTCATCTGGTGGGATATACATAAGGTGCCTTTGCTGGTGCTTGACCACAGGAAAATTCTTGATAAAGCCCTTGCTACTCTGCGTTTACAATTGCACAATCAGCCTATTGGATATAATTTGTTGCCGGAAAAATTTACGATGCCGGAGCTTCAGAAATTATATGAAACTATTCTCGACAAAAAACTGGACAGAAGAAATTTTCAACGAAAAATACTGGGCTTTCAAATACTCAACCGATTAGAAGAAACAAAAAAAGGAGTGCCGCATAAATCTCCTTTCCTGTATTCCTTCGATTTGAAAAAATACAACGAAGCCATCAATGAAGGTTTGAATTTTGGATGGTGAGGGAGAACGTTGGGAGATATAGAAATTGGGAAAATAACGTTCATTCTCTTTGGCTCAGTCGTAAATATTTATTTGAATGATGGTTTAAAAATGATGTATTAATGAAAAAGATAAAATACTTAACGTAAGGCGCAATTGCATTTCAGCCTCCTGTTAGCGGACGTTGTTTGTATAAATATTATTACTATTCTCTACAAGCACATTCATGATGCTCATTGATGTAATCTATTGATTCTTTACAAAGTGTTTTTAGAGTTGGAATATTTATATCTGAAAGCTTTTTTATATAGATGCAAGCTTTGCCCATTTTAAATTTACCAAAATAACTTAAAAGTTTTTTACTCGCTTCTGTTTGCGAAAAAACATATAATGAAAACGCAGCTTTACGAGGCGAAAATCCAATAATTGGTGCATCGCCTTCGTGACCGCTTGCGTATTTATAATGATAATTACCAAATCCAATTATTGTTGGCCCCCACATCTTCGGTTCAAATCCTGACCATTCACTCATTAATTCAATAAGTTGAAAACTGTCTGCTTTTTTTTGTTCATTATCAACATATGAATTAATGAAGTGTGTGACATCAACTCTTATATTATGTGTTTTAGTTTTTGACATTACTTTAAATTTAACTCTTCAAAGTTGAAAGGTTTTTTACAATGTACGCTAACGGCAACACTCCTGATATCGGTTCGGGTTTTCCTGAAGCGGCGTTATAAAGGCACCGTCAACGGAATATGCCGTGGAAGTGCCTTTTAAATTTAACAGTAATCACTAATTTTCAGATACAGGACTTTTTTCAAGCAAAGCCAATAGTTTTTTGGCTGCATCCTCGCTGCTGGCGGGGTTTTGCCCAGTGATGAGCATACCGTCTTCTACCACGTAAGAACTCCAATCACTGCCACTGGAATAGCTGCCTCCCCTTTCTTTCAATTCATCTTCCAAAAGGTAAGGCACTACGTTTGTCAACTGCACGCCTTCTTCTTCGCTGTTGGTAAAGCCAGTAACTTTTTTCCCTTTCACCAAAGGTTCACCCTTTTCATCTTTCACATTTAATAAGGCAGACGGGGCATGGCAAACCGCTGCTACCGGCTTACCCGCGGCCCAGAAGTTTTCAATCAATGCAATAGAATTTTTGTCATCATACAGGTCCCACATCGGGCCATGGCCTCCAGGGTAAAATACGGCATCAAAATCTGTGGCGTTGACCTCAGCAAGTTTTTTTGTATGTGCTACTTTCTCTTTTAATTCCGCATCTGCATAATACCGCTTTGTTGCTTCTGTTTGCGCATCGGGTGCTTCACTTTTTGGGTCGATGGGTGGCTGCCCACCTTTGGGTGAAGCAATAGTTATATCAACTTCTTTATCGGCCATTACATAATAAGGTGCGGCAAACTCTTCTACCCAAAAACCGGTTTTTTTGCCGGTATTACCTAACTCGCTATGAGATGTTAGTACAAATAATACTTTCATGAAATTGATTTTTATTGTGATGAAATGAATACTGTTTAAGCGTATTTTTATTGTGATTTGTATTAAGCCTTTACTATCATTTTACCGTTATTTTGTCCTTAAATAACTCAGCAATGCCTGGGGTAAGTTTTCAAAACCATGTCAACGGTTTTTGTCCCTTTTAATTTACATCTACTGTGCCAAATGTTGAATGCCTTCGGGAAACCGGTCTTTGAAGTCACCAATAATAGGTACGGGTCGGTTTAAAGCAGCATATAAATGTTGGGTAAATATTATTTGGTTTTTTCTTGCCTTGTTAACAATTATTGTAAGGTTCTCGGATCGAAAAACAAATTCATCTACTTTTTCTTTGTACTACATATTTTGGAGTGTCATCATAGCCTGACCCCCAACGTTCGGACTTGAAGTAAACTTAAAATGAAAAGAAAGAATCACAAAGGAAATATAAAAAAAGTATTGTGGGCTACATTTAGGCTAAAAAAAAATTGCTTATCGTAAGTAAATGATAAGCAATCAATTGTAAATTTAAAAAGTGGAGCTGCAGGGAATCGAACCCTGGTCCAAACATAT
>JANNZE010000483.1:0-2434 GCA_031410455.1 Chitinophagaceae bacterium
GATTTGAACAGACGCCGCGGTAGGCTGGAAGGAATGGATAACATACTCGGCGTTCAGGTTATTAAAGCTAAAGTGCCTTTAAGCGAAATGTTCGGTTATGTTACACAGTTACGTTCATTGTCTTCAGGACGTGCTACATCAACCATGGAATTCAGCCACTACAATCCGGCTCCTAATAACATCGCTGAAGAAGTGATGGCAAAAGCAAAAGGTAAATTGAAAGTAGAAGATTAATTCTCACATCACTGATAGTAAAAGATCCCGGTTCTACCGGGATCTTTTTTGTATAAGTAAAAACGGCTAGGTATTATAGTAATTTAAACAAAAGGCTATTAAACCTTCCCGCTCTTGCATTTTACAGATTTATATATTATTTTTGAGCCTGCTTTGTGTTTAAATGAACATTGAGAATGCTTTTGGGGTGTTTTATATACACATCGAAAAATTGAACTTACATTTTTGTTGTAGTATTTTTTCCTGAAAAATTAATCCAATTACTTGTTAATGTCGTTATTATGAAGGATGTATGATTGAACTCATCCTCAGCGGCAATCTTATGAGAAAAAAATTGGGAAATATTTATGGTAAATTTTAAAAATGGCAAATTAGGAACAGGAGTTGCATTACAGGTATTGGATTCAAAATTATGAATTCGTAAAAGCTAACTTAAAAAACTACACACAATGAAAAATTTTACTTTAATAATTATATCTGCATTTTTCGCGATACAATTATCAGCACAGAATAAAATAGACATTACAGCAAAATATGGTTTGAAATCGAAAGCTATGTCTGCCGTTTTACATTTGCAAAACAGTAGTGCTGTTGAAGCCTTATTCAGTATGAGTCATAACAATAATAAAGTAGTATTGACAGGTTTGTATGAAGAGTTTTTTCCAATTGGAAACAGTGAGAAATTGTACTGGTTTATTGGTGCAGGTTTACATGCAGGTTATAACAGGATTCATACAAAAGAAAAATTTCAGGAGCTGAAATTCGGAGAGATACTGGAAACTAAAACCCGTGATATAATTACCAAAGAATATCTATCAGGAGCAGACGTAATTGGCGGAGTGAATTATTATATTCCTGCGCTGAAAATGGTAGTAGGTATAGATATTAAACCAAGTGTTGATTTTATTAATAAGAATTCTATGATGATGGAAGGTAATTTCAAATTAGGTATCGCACTGTAATCCGGATTTATAATATTTTCTTTTATATCTACCAAAAGGATAAAAACATTTGCCCGCAGAAATTGCGGGCTTTTTATTTACAGAAGATCATTAATTTGTTTCCAAATTATGTTATGCAGGGAATAAAACCGGAAGATCTGATCGTTATTGATATTGAAACGGCATCAATATGCGCCAGCTTTGAAAATTTAAGTGAAGAGTGGCAGCACTTGTGGGAGGAAAAAGTTTTGAGAATTGTTCCGGAAGGAATGACGGTTGGTGAATTTTATCCTCACCGTGCAGGAGTGATGGCAGAATTTTCACGCATTGTTTGTATCAGTATCGCCTACTTTAATAAAGAACAGACCCTTTCAATGAGGGTGAAATCATTTTACGATATTGATGAAAAAAAATTGTTGACAGATTTTCTTGTCACCATGAACAAGATCGAGAATTTTAATAAAAGGTGGTGTTTCGCAGGGCACAACATAAAAGAATTCGACATACCATTTATCTGCAGAAGAATGCTCATCAACGGTATACCATTGCCGCCATTCCTTGATTTCCAGAATATGAAACCGTGGGAAACCAATATTGTGGATACCTTTCAATACTGGCGTTTTGGTGATTATAAAAATTTCACCTCTTTAAAATTACTGG
This sequence comes from Chitinophagaceae bacterium, assembly GCA_031410455.1. GTDB lineage: Bacteria > Bacteroidota > Bacteroidia > Chitinophagales > Chitinophagaceae > Ferruginibacter. The sequence goes on from JANNZE010000483.1 coordinate 1,836, forward strand.
CTGCTGCCATGGGCATTCCTTCTCCCAAAGATGATATTGATGGCAGTATGGTTGGGGAGCTTTACTGGAAAGGTAATGAAGAGGAAAGAGCTGCCAGTTTAAAAAGAATAGTAAATTATTGCCAGAAAGATGTAATCACTACCGGCAATATTATACTTCGCTTTAAAAATATGCCACCTGTTCCCAATGAAGATATACAGGTGGCAGATTGATCCGGGAAGCCGGATGTATTTCTTTTTGGTTAATTAACTTTCTTCAATAACATCACATATACCGGAAAGTGATCACTGTAACCATAATTGTAAGTGATGCCATCCCAGGTTCTTTTACTGTAATTACGCCATTTGCCGGTTTTCTGAATTAGAAAATCTTTATTGAAAATTACGGCTTTATGAAAATGGTAGCCGCTTTGATCTTTTGCCAGAAAACCCTGTGATACCAGAATCTGGTCGAATAAACCCCACGCATCCTGGTAAGGAGATGTTCCGATTCCCTGCTTATAGAAATCAGTATATGGGTTGAAAATTCCTCGTGGTTTAACATCTTTCGCTTTACCGGAAGCACCTAATACTTTGGTGATGCTCGGACTGATAGGATCA
>JANNZE010000484.1:0-2305 GCA_031410455.1 Chitinophagaceae bacterium
CAATTGAAAAAGCAGCCCAATTCACCCGGCCCATCCATTCCATTATAAGAACCTATGGAGGTAAGAAGATCATACCGGGAGCCGCTACTTTATTTTTTGTAAATGAAGAAGGTTATGCCATTACATGCAAACATGTGGTGGAAATGCTTTCTGCAGCAGACCATATTAACAATGGTTATGCGAAATTTAAAGAAGAACGTTCGCGTTTAGCCAATGACGGAAAATTCAAACAGGCGGTAAAAGGCCTGGAAATGAAATATAAATTTCACCCGGATGCTACTATCCAGATGAAAAATACATTTGTGGATTGTGTGGATACCATGAGTGGTTTCACCTGGCACGCCCACCCTACGCTGGACCTTGCTATTTTAAAATTCAATGATTTTAAACAACTGCATTATACGGGTTATGCAAAATTTGTAAAAGACACAACCGCTATTAAACAAGGTAAATTTTTATGCAGACTCGGTTTTCCATTCCCGGAATTTTCCAATTTTGCTTACAATGCTGAAATGGATGATATGCACTGGACCACCACCGGTATTTCAACATCGCCGCGTTTTCCTATAGAAGGTATGATCACGCGTTTCCTGGCTGAGAACAATGGTTTATACGGTATAGAAATGAGCACACCCGGTTTACGCGGTCAGAGCGGCGGACCTTTATTTGACAAAGATGCCCGGATTTATGGCATGCAGTATTCCACCAAACACCTTCACCTTGGTTTTGATATGATCGATAAAGAGATCATGCTGCCAACAGGCATGAAAAAAGTAAACGATTATTCTTTTTTACATCTCGGACAGTGCATTCATGCTGATGCCATCAAAAGTTTTTTAAAGGAACATAAGGTGAAATTTTACGAAGAATAGAACAGTATAGAAAACTGAAATTTTTAATAAAAGGGCGTCAACATTCTTGTTGAAACTGTATGAACCTACGCACATAATTTTCATTTGTCACCTGAACATCTGCATATTACCTTTGCGACATGTTAGCAATAAGTAACCGCGGAAGCAAAATGCCTGCTTCACCTATCCGCAAACTGGTGCCGTATGCAGAAGCTGCCAAAAAGAAAGGTGTAAAAGTTTTTCATTTGAATATTGGCCAGCCAGACATTGAGACGCCCCCACAGGCGCTTGATGCCGTACGCAATTGCGATTTCAAAATACTGGAATACAGTCACAGTGCAGGCAATGAGAGTTACCGGAAGAAACTGGTTTCTTATTATGCCAAGAACGATATACATGTAAATGAAAACCAGATCATCATCACCACCGGCGGAAGTGAGGCGATCCTTTTCGGTTTCATGGCTTGTTTAGATGCAGGCGATGAGGTGATCATTCCGGAACCATTTTATGCGAATTATAATGGCTTTGCCATACAGGCAGATGTAATAGTAAAACCTATTGCCAGCAGCATACGTTCGGGTTTTGCGTTACCTCCAATAGAAGATTTTGAAAAAGCGATCACCCCCAGAACAAAAGCGATCGTGGTATGCAATCCTAACAACCCTACAGGATATTTATACAGTGCTGCAGAAATGGAAACACTGAAAGAAATTGTTGTACGCCACAATCTCTTTTTGTTTGCCGATGAAGCATACCGTGAATTTTGTTATGAAGGGAATCACACAAGTGCCATGCATCTGAAAGGCGCTGAACAGCATGTAATATTGATGGACACCATCAGCAAAAGATACAGTGCCTGCGGCGGAAGAATCGGTGCTTTTATTACCAAAAATCAATCTGTACTGGATGCAGCTATGAAATTTGCACAGGCAAGATTAAGTCCTCCGTCATTTGCTCAAATATTGGGAGAAGCAGCAGTTGATCTTCCGGATGATTATTTTGACACCACTAAAAAAGAATACAAACTCAGAAGGGATACACTGGTAAAAAGACTGAATGCCATCCCAGGTGTTTTCTGCCCGAACCCCGGCGGTGCTTTTTATGCCATGGCACAATTACCGGTGAGAGACAGTGATGCATTCTGCCAGTGGCTGCTGGAAAGTTTCTCGCACAATAACCAAACCGTGATGCTGGCCCCGGCCACCGGTTTTTACAGCACACCTGGTATGGGCCGTGATGAAGTACGGCTGGCATACGTGTTAAATGCCGATGCCATCAACTCCGCAATGGATTGCCTGGAAAAGGCACTGGAAATTTATCCTGACCGCGTCAGATAATTTTAAATTCTTATAAAAATGCCGGTGCAACAGTAGATGCACCGGCATTATATTTTTATGCCTCTGGATTTATTTTTAATTTACCTACCCAAAAATGTTATTCAACATTCAACATTT
>JANNZE010000485.1:0-3921 GCA_031410455.1 Chitinophagaceae bacterium
GCTCAGCGAATGTTCATTATACATGAGCCATTCTTTTGTCTTTTCAGTTTTTTGTAAAATAAAATATTGTTCAACGGTGATGCCTTCCACTTCCGAAAATAATTTACTGATAGAAGAATAATCTTTGAATAATTTTTCGCTGATATATTTACTTATGCTGAAATGATCTTCAATATTACCGGACTGTACTTTTTGAATCAAAAGATTTTTCACCTGCCCGATGAGTTGTTTGCGCTGATCATCCAATAATTCAAAACCATTTTCAAAAAGATCTGTACCAAATTTTTGAAGCTGTGCTTTATCGGGTTCATTTTCCAATTCCACCTCCCCTAACCTCACGTATTTACTCAGTAAATTATTTCTGTCCAAAATCTGCTGTACCGATGCAATACAACGAGGGCATACCATGTTTTTAATAATGAGGCGCATGGTACAAAGGTAGGCTGTAGTTAGCAGGATGTTACTGTTTTGAGATTGATCACGGATTTTATATAAAAATGGAGAGTAAAGCTCAACTCATTAAAAGTCTGCCTTACTTAAATTCGATTATAAATAATTATTCAAAATCATCATAGCTTTTCTTCAGCATCCTGATTGTCTTAACTTTATACCCAAATACATGCAAAATGCTATCCAACAACGATATACTTAAGAAATTAAGAATTGCACTTGCTCTTCGTGATGAAGAGATGCTGCACATTTTATCATTAACCGGTTTTACAATGTCCAAAGGTGCATTGAATGATCTGTTCAGACAGGAAGATCACCCGGGATATGTTGAAGCCGGAGATCAGGTATTGAGAAAATTCCTCGATGGTCTTATTATATACAAACGAGGACCTAAAAAAGAAGGAAAAAGTTAATACAAGATATTTGGGGTGATTAAAAATAAAATTTAAAACTTCTCTTTTAACTTTTCTCTTTCACAAAGGGCGTATACATTTATTTAAAATCACGGCATGACTTTCCAGTTACCTTTGATCGTACTTTGCTTTTTATGTACGGCATGCCAATCCCAGGTTCAGCAAACCATACCTACTCCAGGAATTAATCATAACACCCCTGTTTCTTTTGCAGATAAAATAGTTGATGCAGCTCTTTCCATAACGCATGATGCAGTGAGCTACAATGGTAGTTATTTTGTGATCGATTATCCGAATGGAGATGTGCCAAAAAACATAGGTGTTTGTACAGATGTGGTCATTCGAACTTTCAGAAAACTGGGCATCGATCTTCAGAAAGAAATACACGAAGATATTTCTGCTCACTGGGATGATTACCCGCGTTTGTGGGACAGGAAAACACCAGATAAAAATATTGATCATCGACGTGTGCCTAATTTAATGACTTATTTTAAAAAATATGGAACAGTAAAACCCAATTCACAAAATGCAGCAGATTATAGTCCCGGAGATATTGTTGCATGGCGACTGCCCAACGGATTAACGCACATTGGAATTGTTGTAAATATCCGCGGAAAAAATAATCGTTACCAGGTGGTGCATAATATTGGCAGAGGACAGGAAGTTGAAGACTGCCTGTTTGATTTTACAGTGATCGGGCATTATGCTGTTGACAGGAATTTTTATTTACACTGAAAGGAAGAAAAAAGAAGTTTGAATATTATGCGACCATGACCTAAGCGTTATTTTATTTTGATTTTTTTTACAAAAAACACGAAACAGTTGTAGGCACCAGACAAGTATTGAAAATGGAAAAAGCATTTCTATACTACTCCACTTTCCAACCTATTTCTTTAAAACTATAATTGTTCGACATTTCTGCAGAGCAGGCTGTAAGTGCAACAATAAGATCCATTTGTGCGGTTATTCTGATATAATCACCGGCTTTACTTAATGGTGGAAGCACATCTAGCTTTCCGGTTTTTGAATCAATAGCAGTATGCATAAAAACATTAAACGTAATTGGGATCTGATCGGCAGAAATTCCATATGGTGCAATGGCATCTCTGATATTTCCAAAACATCCGCAATGAGGTTTATCGTGTTTGTAAATAATCTTAAAAGTTTCTGCACTGCATGGCGTAAGCAGGAAATCGTGACGGCCTACAGTATCTTCATCCAGCGTAAACATTATATTACTTCTGTTGCTGTAAAACAAATTTCCTTGTGTAAGAAAAATAGTTTCTGCATAATCTATAGTTCTGCCGGAAGATAAATATTCAGCAGTATCATGCTGATTGAAACATACCAGATCTGCTACCTGCTCACCTCGTATGTCCGTAACCGTTAGCTTCTCTCCTTTCTTTAATATAAAAGCAGTTCCTGTTCTTGGTGGAATGATATTATAGTTCATGTTTGAATTTTAAAGGGCATGTTAAACCGTTTGTATAATTTTTACCACTATACTGAAGGACTTCTGATGAGTTGCCAAAATCCGAAAGCATAGGATTAATACTTCCTGAATGCTTTTTATCTTTTTCCCTGATTGCTTTTTGCATATAACTATATTTCCCTTTTTCTTTTAATGCTTCAAATTGTGCATGTGGATTAAAAACCAATGCAGGATATCCGAACTGCCTGGCTTTTCTGCTGCTTCCCGGATGCATTCCAATAATGAAATATCCTTCTTCTTTTATGCTAAAGCTAAATTTTTCTGATATAGGATTTCTGTCAACACGTTTATCGTATTTATATTTTGCAGCATCCAGGTCTGCAATGGATTGCAATCTGCTCCACATGAAATTTTCGAATTCAATTTCAGTGATAGTGATGGGCTCCTTAAAAATTATAACTGCACCATTAAGCTTATCCGAATTTTTATGATAATTTTCAGTAAAGCCGCATAGGAAGTTGAAAATGGATAAATCATGAAAAGGACACGCCATGTGGCCGGCTACCATTACAGATAATGAGTTTTTAGCAAGCGCTGCTTTAGCGCCAATACATGGAAAACTTTGATCTGAAATATAATCGTTGAACTCTTGTATAATGGATTGATCGGTAGAAATAACTGTATTCATCAGCTAATTGTTTGCAAGGCATGTGCCATTCAGACCTGTGTTTCGAGATCCAGTTTTTTTAAAACCTTAAAATGAACTTTTGCATCCTTTAAATAATTTTTACCTTTTTGGTAAGGCCAGTATGTATAGCCCTTGCGGTGATTGATAATTGATATCTTAAACAGAACCTTCCAGTGTTTTAATACAATTGACCATGCCTGAAGCAAAGTAAAATGATTACCATAAATATGATGTGGCTCAGCTCCGCATCCATTATACTCAAGTATTGAAAATTGTTCCCCGTTTTTAAGTAAATCTGTTGATGCACATTTTATATCATATCTACCATAATAAAAGTGTTTTGTATATAAACTGATTTTATCAAACAACGCCAGCAGCTTATCATCTTTTTCCTGTTCAAGGCTTACCAGTTTTCCACCTCTGCTTAAATTTAAAGCATGGGATAAAATATATTTCTCACCTGCCTTTAATATAATGTGAAGCTTTTCATGATGCTTTGCCAACATTTCATGTTGTCTGAAATTTGCTCTGGGATAATTTTCTATTAATTGCCTTAGTTTAGATACACCATCACCCTCAACCTGTAAGAATTCTTTTTTTATAAATCCTGTAATGGTTCCAGATGATGAATCAGGAAAGCGATAATAAAATACACTTACTTCCAAAGGTAAATTGATGAATTCCTGAATGAGATATGCACAAGGCATTTTATGATGATAATTTAATAACTCCTCATTGCTATGTAAAGTGCGAAACATAAAACCCATCATTCCTGCATCTGGCTTTACAGCTATAGGAAATTTAATTGTTGACGATGTGAGAAGAGACAATAATTTTTCATCTGAAAAAGTATGATCAATCAATAAGGTTTTAGGATAAGTATCCGGAGGAAGCTGCTTATACATCTCCATTTTAGTTTCCCCTTCAAATCCGGCAGC
>JANNZE010000486.1:0-2134 GCA_031410455.1 Chitinophagaceae bacterium
GAGCAATGAAGACATTATGTTACTGAAACATGATCACATTACCTGCCTATCTACTTTTGCATTTCCGATTGTATGCAAAACTCCGGAATTGAAAGATCATTATTTATCGAGGTTCAGTGGTGCTGGAATTGAAATACGTCCCATGATAGCCGGAAACATTCAGCGTCAGCCTTTTTATAAAAAATATGTAAAGGAAATATTCGATCTGCCGGGCGCCGATTTCCTTCATGACAATAGTTTTTATTGTGGCAATTACCCGGAATTAACGGAATCTGACCTGGAAACAATCAGCAGTTGTTTATATAAATATTAAGAATGGTTATTGTGCATTTGATGGGAGGTTTAGGCAATCAGCTTTTCCAGTATTCATTCGGGAGAAATATCGCATTAAAAAATAATTGCGAACTGAAACTTGATCTTAGCTCTTATGAAAACTATGAGTGGCATGAATATAGCCTGGCGCCATTCAATTTAAAAGCTTCCATTGCACAGCCATCAGATATTAAAAAACTGCAGGAGAAACACGAAAGATTGTTCAATAAAATATTGCGAAAAAGCATCAATAAAGGAATTGTAAAATTTAATGAACAAAGTATCGCATTCAATCAGCAATATCTTCAGATAAAAGCACCAGCATTCTTAACAGGCTATTGGCAATCTGAAAAATACTTCATGGAAAACAAAAGCATCATAGCTAATGAACTTTCCATAAAAATTCCTCCATCAGATAAAAATCAAAAGCTTTTAGTTGAAATACAAAATTGCAATGCAGTGAGCCTTCATATCAGGCGTGGAAATTATGTTTCCGTAACAGCATTTAACCAGGTATTAGGCACCTGCTCCCTGGAATATTATGCTTCAGCACTTGATTATATCACAGAACGCATTAATGATCCTGTATTTTATGTTTTCTCTGATGATATTGAATGGGCAAAACAAAATTTATTGTCGGCTCACAAATTTGTATTCGTAGATATAAACGATGCAAAACATGATTATGAAGATGTAAGGCTGATGCAGAATTGTAAACATAACATTGTTGCCAACAGCACTTTCAGCTGGTGGGGAGCATGGCTGAACAATTCTCCCGATAAAATTATCATCGCTCCGCAACAATGGTTTCGCGGTGATAAAAATATTGACTCACTTCATCTTGTACCTGAAAACTGGATAAGACTATAATGGAAATAATCAGAAAATTTGCCGGTAAACTACAGAGGAAGTTTGCGACCGATTCCGAAAAGAAATATGTAGCTGAATTAAATTTCTGGACAGGAGAAATTGAAAATTATAAGAACTGGTATAATGGTGAACTGAAAGAAAGTTATGGAACAATTTCGCCTTCAGAAAAGCAAAAAATAAAAGCCGGAAATCTTAAGGATTCATCCATTTTAACATGGCATAAATTTCACCAGGAAAAAAAATACCTGCTGGATCTTCAATTACCGGCTAACATATTTGAAGGCATGAAATTGCTCGACATTGGTTCAGGGCCCATACCCAGTGCAACTTGTTATACCAATGCTGAATTATATTGCCTTGAACCGCTTCTGTCACGTTATTTAGATATTGGTTTCCCTTTACATTATTATGGAAATACAAAGTTTATACAGTGCAAAGCCGAATCAATGCCGATGGAAGATCAATATTTCGATGCCATCATATCTGTAAATGCATTGGATCATGTTGATGATTTTGAAAAAACTGCAAACGAGATACAAAGGGTTTTAAAACCCGGAGGGAAAGTGGTTTTTCACCTTCACTATCATTACAAAACTGAAACTGAACCGGTGGAATTAAATGATGAGAGAGTGCAAAATGCTTTTTCAAACATCAATAACTTTACAAAAATTACAGAGAAAAAGGAAAAATACGGATCAGTTTGTGAAGCAGGTGAAAGCTTTACATTATGGTCTAATATTCCTGCAGATACATTTAAATGAGCAAACCGCTTATCTCTGTAATTCTACCCGTTTACAATGCGGAAAAATACCTGGAAGAATCAATTGATTCCATCCTGAAACAATCGTATGATCATTTTGAATTGATTATCATAAATGATGGCAGTACAGATAATTCCACATCTATTATTCAAAAATATAAAGACAACAGAATAAGATCTGAACATTTGAAC
>JANNZE010000487.1:0-2768 GCA_031410455.1 Chitinophagaceae bacterium
CCGCTTCTTCATCATGCAAATCGAATGTGTAACCAAACTTTCTTGCAAAGGCTGCAAAGGGCAGCAGCTTTTCATCATCTGGCGTATCATGTGTGCGGTAGGGGAAGGGCACCGGTTCTTTATTTATTTTTATCCTGTCCACGTATTCTGCCACTGTTCTGTTGGCCAGCAGCATAAATTCTTCAATCAACTGGTGTGCTTCCTTGCTTTCCTTTATCACAATACCAATGGGCTTTCCTTTTTCATCAAGTTTAAAACGTACTTCCTGTGATGAAAAATTAATAGCGCCTTTATCAAATCTTTCTTTACGGAATTGCTGTGCAAGTTCGTTCAGCAATAAAATGGCTTTATGATGCAGCCCTTCTTTCTGTTCAATGGTTTGCTGCACTTCTTCATACGTAAACCGGTGATTGCTGTGAATAAGCGTACGGCCGATCCATTTGTGCATTACCTCTCCCTTATTGGAAATCTGGAATACAACAGAGAATGTATATTTATCTTCGTGCGGTCTCAGAGAACATAATTCATTGGAAATTTTTTCAGGAAGCATAGGATTTACACGATCGGGTAAATACACACTCGTTGCCCTTGCATAACCAGCTTTATCGATCACACTACCGGGCGTAACAAAATGGCTTACATCCGCGATGTGAACACCTATTTCATACAGACCATTATCTAAATTGCGTATGGAAATAGCGTCATCAAAATCTTTTGCATCAGCCGGATCGATGGTGAATGTCAGAATATCCCTGAAGTCTTTTCTTTTTTTGGTTTCTTCTCTTGTGATCTTGGGTTCCAGTTTTTCTGCCTCTGCGAGCACTTCATCTTCAAATGCAAGGGGGAAACCTGCATCAATCAGAATTTCTTTCATCGCCAGGTCACCTTCATTCTCTGATTTCAAAACAGTAACGATCTCTCCTTCTGGTTTTTTCTCCGATTTTTCCCAGCTCACAAATCTTGCCACCACCCGTTCACCATTTACAGCGCCATTTAATTTATTGATGGGAATATAAAAATCGGGAATTGGTTTTTCGCCTGACGGAATAAAGAAAGCTATGTTATTATTCAACTGTAGTGTGCCGATGAATTCTGTCTGGTTACGTTCCACCACTTCCACCACTTTCCCTTCGGGACGCTTACCATTGTCTTTGTATTTATCCAGTTCCACCCGAACCATATCACCATGAAAAGCTTTGCCGAAATCATTTGGTTTTACGAGAATATCTCGTTCATGGCCTTCAGCGATCACAAAACCCATTCCACTGCGGCTGATATCGAGCTTCCCTTTGATAAGTTCTTTATGTGATTTCTTTGACTCTTTCTTGTTCTTTGACATATAAGATGTTGATCTGACAGGAGCTTTAATCAAAATAACTCCATGTTACCGCAATGTACATAATCTATTTGTTTTCTATGGTTTCCCCGGCGATTTTTAAGTATGGCAAAGACGATATTTGTGCGTAAAATGTATCATCTTTAAACCTATGAAAAGTATCAGCAAAACCGTGTGGGTATTATCGCTGATTAGCCTGTTTACCGATATGGCCAGTGAAATGTTGTATCCCGTGATGCCCTTATTTTTAAGGCAGATCGGCTATAGTGTGATTTTCATCGGCGTTCTGGAAGGAGTTGCAGAAGCCGTTGCCGGACTGACAAAAGGCTATTTCGGAAAAAGAAGTGACCGTTCCGGAAAGAGATTACCATTTGTTCAGGCAGGTTATTCCATCAGTGCCCTGAGTAAACCACTTATGATATTTTTCATTCATCCGTTATGGATATTTTTCTGCAGAACGGCTGATCGTTTAGGAAAAGGGATCAGAACAGGCGCACGGGATGCTATGCTGAGAGATGAAAGTACGGCCATCACAAGGGGAACTGTATTTGGATTTCACAGGAGTTTAGATACTTTAGGTGCTGCGTTAGGTCCGGCGGTTGCACTTATCTATTTATATTTTTTTCCGGGAGATTTCAGGAGTTTGTTCCTGATCGCATTTTTTCCGGGCGTACTGGCTATATTCTGTACAATGCTGATCAAAGAAAAAAAGCATCCGGCAAAAGAGCAGGTACGATCTTCCAATTCGGTTTTTGGATTTTTACATTACTGGAAAGAAAGTAATGCCGGTTACCGCAGGCTCATAACCGGATTGATCTTATTTGCATTGTTCAACAGTTCTGATGTATTTCTATTATTGAAGATCAGGGAAGCGGGTTTATCAGATACTATGGTTATCGGAATATATATATTTTACAATCTTGTATATGCCTTACTTGCCTTTCCTATAGGCGTGATGGCAGATAAAACAGGATTGAAAACAATATTCATTGCCGGACTTATTTTGTTCAGCATAGTATATTCCGGTTTTGCCATCACCAGCCATTTGTATGTTTTTATATTTCTTTTCGGATTGTACGGTTTATATGCTGCTGCAACAGAAGGTATATCCAAAGCGTGGATCAGTAATATTGTTTCCAAAAAAGATACAGCAACTGCTATCGGAACCTACAGCGGATTTCAAAGCATTGCTTCATTGCTGGCAAGTTCTCTTACCGGATTATTATGGTTTTATTTTGGGGGAAAAATCACATTTCTTATTACAGCTTCTTTAGCGCTTCTGCTGGTGTTTTATTTTTTACAATTGCCAAAACCACAGCATAACGAAGACTGATCAGGAATGCCTGCCTAAAAATGCATTTCGGAATAATATCCTGAGGATACCAATGATAGCGCCCCATGCTGTGAGGTATGCCAGCAAGAACATCACGGC
>JANNZE010000488.1:0-6887 GCA_031410455.1 Chitinophagaceae bacterium
GATAAATTTGATTTCAGTTACCTTATTAAAATACTGGTGGAATAGGTTGGTTTTGCTGCATGGGATTGTGAACTGGTGTATAAAAAAAGCGGCGTGAGTGCACGTCTTACCATTGCCGCATATGAAAACGCCGTGAGTGCTGCAGAAAGAAGATTGCTGATTAATAAAGAAAAAACCACGCAGGTGTGGTTGAGTGACCTGATCGGGATCATACCTTCTATTACCGGTAAAATTGAACTGGTGTATGAAGGGGAACAGGAAGGGCCGTTCCAGGTAGCGTACAATCTTTTGGATAAAGCCATTCGCACACAATTCGCTTTGTATTTTCCCGATCCTGAATTGCTGAAAAAGAAAAAAGGCAAAGAGGCAACTGAAAATCCATATAAATCGATTACAAGATGGTTTGACAGTGGTAATGTGCTCAACATCGGGGTGGATGTAAAAGATAAAGAAAAAATACTGATGCTGTACAAAGTGGATGGCCTTCATGCACTGGTAAGTAAATTCTTCAACGCATCGTCAGAAAAAGAATATGCCTTACTGATGGAATTTGTTTTATACGGACTGGCTTCATATTCCATGATCAGTAAAAAAATATTTGAAGGCAAGATCGAGTTTAAAGATCTGATGGGAAGTATGCTGAATTTCCAAAGTCCTTCCAAAGAAGATGATCTCTTTGATGAAAACGATTATAACTAATGTTATAAAAAAGTGCAGCTTTAATAACTGCACTTTTTTAATATAAAGTTTTATGAACTTTTAGAATTTATATCCGAATGAAACACCGGCCCAGTATGGGATGAAGCCATCCCTGTTAAATATGGGTGTTAATCCGGCACGGAATAAAAAACCACCATCTTTAGGTTGTAAACGGTATCCGAAAAATGCGTGCCCGAAAGTTGATGAGAAGCGATCGTTTGTGGTTGTACCATTGTTATAAACAATTTCTTTTATCGTAACTATGGTTACGCCAAGCCCTAATTCAAAATAGTTTCTTTCATCTTTTCCAATAAGATAATTTACGCCCAGTGGTACAAATAAAGCATTTTCTTCATCAACTTTGAACCCACCAATTCCTACTTTAAATCCAAATCCATCATTTTTCTTTTGGAAACGCATATCGTAGTTCACCGTTGCTAGGCCGGCACCACCCAATTCGAAATAAATGGATTTGGCAGCGCTTTGTGCAGATGCAGAAAAAATGGCGCAACTGAAAAGCAGGATAAAGCTTACTTTTTTTAAATGCATATTATCAGGTTTTAAAAGTTGACAACATCGTATAAGGTTCCGCTGCTTTACAACACATTTACCTCTCTTTCAAGGATGATATTGAATTTTGTATGTACGGAATCAATTATTCTTTCACTTAATGAAAGTATTTGTTCACCTGTAGCATTGCCGTAGTTCACCAGTACAAGGGGCTGCTGAATGTGACAACCGGCATCTCCTTCGCGGAAACCTTTCCATCCGCATTGTTCAATCAGCCATGCTGCAGCAAGTTTAAAACCTCTACCTGTTTTATAAGCTACTATTGCAGGAAAATTTTTCTGCAATTGCTCGTACTGATCCGGCTCTATTTCAGGATTTTTAAAAAAGCTGCCGGAATTGCCGATCAGTTTAGGATCAGGTAGTTTACTGCTGCGAATATTAATCACAGCTTGTGCAATGGCCTGGATAGAAAGTTCCTGCAACTTCATTTTTTTCAGTTCTGCATCTATCGCACCGTATGAAGTATGAAAAACCGGTTTCGTTTGTAAACGGAAAATTACATCCGTAATCACAAAACGATTTTTCAATTCGTGTTTGAAAACGCTTTCACGATATCCGAATTTACATTCGTTATTATTAAATATGGTTGTTGTTTTATCTGCAATATCCAAAGCGGTCAAACTGTGAAATACATCTTTTATCTCCACACCGTAAGCGCCAATATTCTGCATAGGTGATGCACCTACATTTCCCGGAATGAGTGCTAAATTTTCCACACCGGCTAAATTATTATTGAGGCAAAACATCACAAATGAATGCCAGTTCACACCTGCGCCGGCTTTCACCAAAACAGTTTCTCCATCAGCGGAAATGATCTCTATTCCGGGGATCTCATTTTTAAGGATAAGTCCGTTATAATTTTTTGTAAACAGTACATTGCTTCCACCACCGAGGATCATCATTTTACCTGACTTATTGTACTCCAGGATCTCTTTTAACGTGTCTGTATTGCCGAAGCTGGCAAATTCCTTTGCAAACACATTTATGCCAAATGTATGAAAAGGCTTCAGCGGAACATTGTATTTGATTTCCATAATTTTAATTCGGATCTACGTCTGGAATGATATAAACTGAACTATATTTCTTTTCGCTTTGCAATAACCGGATGTGATTGCTGATCACTTTTTTATACACGCCGCTTTTACCGGTCTCTTTAGGCAAACGTATCATCAGTTCCATAATGTATTGATTGCGCAACCTGCCGATCACCGGAACGGCCGGGCCGGTAAGATAATCCGAAAGATCCTGTTTCAACAGTGCTGCCAGCCGATGGGCTGCTTCATTCACAATTTGTTTATCCTTATGTTTTAAAGTAATGATGATCATCCTGCTGAAAGGCGGATAGAAAAACAAACGCCTGTTCTCCAGTTCAAATGCATAAAAAGATTCATAGTCGTGACGAAGCACAAACTGCAGAACAGGATGTTTCACATTCAGTGCCTGGATGATCACTTTGCCTCTTGCATGTTTTCTGCCAGCTCTTCCACTTACCTGTTCCATCAGCTGAAATGCTCTTTCAAAAACCCTGAAATCTGTGAAGTTCAGCAATCCATCCGCATCTAAAATACCTACAAGGTTCACATGATCAAAATCCAGCCCTTTCACCACCATCTGCGTTCCCACCAGGATATCCAGCCGGTGTTGTTCAAAAAACTGAATCAGGTTATCATGTGCCATCTTACCACGCACACTGTCAACATCCATGCGGGCAATTTTATATGCTGAAAAAGTTTCCTCGAGTTGTTCCTCAATTTTTTCTGTTCCGAAATTCTTTTCCATCCATTCATGAGAGCCGCATGCCGGGCACGAAACTAATTTCGGGTAGGTACTACCGCAGTAATGACAATGCAGCTTGTTGCTGTACTTATGCATCGTTAAAGACACATCACAATGCGTACACTGTGGAATAAAACCGCATGAGCTGCAAATGAGATACGGATTGTAGCCTCTCCTGTTCTGGAACAGGATCACCTGCTGGTTATTTTCAAGTGTTTTTTTAATCTCTTCCTCCAGTTTTGGAGTGATCATTAATTTGCCTTTTCCCGGGTTGTAACCGGTATGCTCGATCTCTATTTCCGGTAACAATATCCCGCCAAAACGTTCCGGCAAATGAACGAAACCATATTTATTCAGTTTAGCATTCATGTAACTTTCCAGTGAAGGTGTGGCACTGCCTAAAACTACTTTTGCATGAAATAAGGAAGCATAATAAATGGCCGTATCTCTTGCATTGTAACGGGGCGCTGGATCCTGTTGTTTATAAGAGGAATCATGCTCTTCGTCAACAATGATCAGTTTTAGATTTTTAAAAGGAAGCAATAAAGAACTCCTGGCGCCAAGGATGATCCTCGCTTCACCGGACCTTACTTTATTCCACAGTTCCACTCTTTCCTGGTTGTTGAATTTGGAATGATAGATGAGGATGTTGCCACCAAAATGTTTTTGTAATCTCCTTATGATTTGTGTGGTGAGTGCAATCTCGGGAAGGAGGTACAAAACCTGGTCGCCTTTCAGCATCTGCTCTTCAATGAGCTTTATGTATAATAATGTTTTTCCGCTGCCGGTAACGCCGTGCAACAATGTTACGGAATGTTGCTGTATATTTTGCTGCAGCTGCACGTAAACAGATTGCTGTTGTTCACTCAATTTAAAATCGATGGTGATTTCTTTCGGCAATGTTAATATTCTGTCAACATTCCGTTTTTCTATGAGCAGTATATTTTTTTCAGCGAGTGCTTTTAATTGAGCAACATTTGCCCCTGATTTTTTGAGTAAAGCCACCTGTGTTACTTCTCCTTCGGTTCTTTGCAAATGGATAAAAGACAACAATAATTCCATTTGCTTGGGTGCCCCTTTCCAGTCGTTCAGTAACTGCGACAGTAGTTCTTCATTCTGAAAAGAGGGATGCAGCAGCACATAATTTTCTTTTTTAGGCGAATAGAGTTCATTCATCTTTTCCCAGATGAAACAGATCTTTTTGTCGATCAGTTTTCTGATAACAGGATATGCATTGTTGTTATCAATGATCTGCTGAACTTCTGAAGCGTGTAATTGTTTTTTCAACAACAGTGCTTCTGCAACCAGGTATTCATTATCTGATAAACCGGAAAAATCATCGCCGGCTTCTTCATTGTAAATTAAAATGGATTCACTGCTCAGTTTAAAATTGGCAGGTAAGGCTGCCGCCATCACTTCGCCTTCCGTACACATATAATATTCACTGATCCATTTCCACAACAGCAATTGCTGCTGATACAATAATGGTGTTGCATCCAGAACATTCAAAACAGGTTTGGTTTTATAAGCCGGCGCTTCCTGCAAGATCTCTTTGATGATGCCTGCATATTTTTTTAACTTTCCGAACTCCACTTCCACCCTGCTGCCCGGTTGTAATACCGGCACGAATTCATCCGGTACCGCATAAGTATATACCAATGGAATGGCCAGAGGGAGAATAACTGTTGCCCACGAATTATATTCTTTTGAAAAAATATCCGTCATTATTTGATCCACGATGCTTTATGTGCTGCAAGTGCAGATTCCATCATATGGTAAGTCTGCATTTTCAATGCTGCAATATCGTTCATTGTTAAACCGGAAACAGGAATTTCTGTAAGAAATACTGCTCTTGATCTTCCGGGATTCAGTGAAAAAATATTGTGCGGTGATAAACGATCAAATGTATCCGGGAAAATCACCGGCTGCACAGGTGTCTGGGTTTCGATGGCGATCCGGAAAGCACCATCATAAAATTCTTTTAGAGGTTTGTGAGAAAGATTGAATGTTCCTTCCGGTGCTATCACTACGGAAATGTTATGCTGTAAAAAACTGATTAGTTTTTTTACACTGGCTGCTCTTGCTTCAGCGCTGCTGCGATCTACCATCACTGCCGCATTACGGTATATAAAACCGAAAACAGGAATTTTTGACATCCCTGATTTTCCCAATACCCGGATGTGGTGTTTGCGAAATGCTTTTAAAAGAATTGGAATATCTATGTAGGAGATATGGTTAAAAACAAAAACCACCGGATGATCAGCTGTATCCGTCAAGCTGTATATATTATGGTGATGAATGCCCCAGAGAAAACAAGCAGCATCTGCCCAGAAAGTACAAATCGAATAGATCAGGTTTCCTCCCTTTTCTTTTCCAAAAAATGATGCTATAAAAATGAAAGGCAGCAACAAGAACATAAATAACAGGAAAACCGTAAATCCGTAAATGCTGAATAAAAAAAGAAAAATATTTTTAAGGCGCATGGGAACAAATATAAGGTCATCCATAATTTGTAAAGAATGCTATTATGAAAGGCTGAAGACTGTACCGCCGCCCGGAATCTACGCCCGATTGAAGTGAAAAGCCTGCGGAGCAGCTTGCAGCGAAAAGGGGGACCAAAGCTGAAGGACGATAAAATGACGGCGTTTGAACCAATATTAAATTTTGTGGAAAAAAAGAGGCGAAATTCCCGGAGTTACCCTGAATATGAAAAAAACTATTGACTATCAGGTATTTAAAGTAAATACAGTTGAATTACAGCATAAAAAGCCAGGGGAAAGATGAGCGAAACGGCCAAATGCGTGGTGATAAAAGCCTTAAAAAGTCCATTTTTGGGTTGTAACAGAATAATGTTGGAATAAATTCAAAAAAAGTTCTTGCTTACAGTATAAACCCTTACCTTTGCCGTCCTAAATTTGGCTAGATATGTTAGCAGTTGTAAAAATTGCGGGTCAGCAATTTAAAGTAAAAGCAGGAGACAGTATTTATGTCCCACACATTGACGGAAAAACCGGAGATGCTGTAGAATTTTCTGATGTGTTGATCACCCATAACGGTGATAGTGTACTATCTGGAAATGATGTAAAGGCTGTAGTGAAAGCTGAAATTGTAAATGACCTGATTAAAGGTGATAAGGTTATCGCTTTTAAAATGAAAAGAAGAAAAGGTTTCCGTAAAAAACACGGACATCGTACGCAGTATACTCATCTTAAGATTACTGCAATCGCTTAATAATTTTGATTCAACTCAAAATTTTAATTTTAAAAAATGGCACACAAAAAAGGTGAAGGTTCCGTAAAGAACGGACGTGATTCACAAAGTAAAAGATTAGGTGTAAAAATTTTCGGTGGGCAAGCTGCACTTTCTGGAAACATCATACTTCGTCAGAGAGGAACAGTTTATCATCCGGGAAATAATGTTGGTCTTGGAAGAGACTTTACCATCTTCGCATTAACAGATGGTGTTGTTCAATTCAGAAAAACAAAAGGTGATAAGACCTATGTTTCTGTAAACGAAGTAGAAACAGCATCTTAATTTTTTTGATGTTTTTTTGGTAGTTACAAAATAATATTTATTTTTAAGTATTATTTACTAACCAATTAAATTCAAAAAAATGGCAACAAAGAAAAAAGCCGCTGCGAAAAAAGCTGCTCCAAAAAAGGCTGCTGCTAAGAAAGCTGCTCCTAAAAAAGCTGCTGCTAAGAAAGCCGCTCCTAAAAAAGCTGCTCCTAAAAAAGCCGCAAAAAAAGCTGCTCCTAAAAAAGCTGCTGCTAAGAAAGCCGCTCCTAAAAAAGCTGCAAAGAAAGCCGCTCCTAAAAAGAAGTAAGTTATTTCGCAGTCGA
>JANNZE010000489.1:0-4173 GCA_031410455.1 Chitinophagaceae bacterium
CCAATTTTCAGCATAAAAAAATTGCGATTTTAGATTGTCGATTTCGGATTTAAAAACTCCGGAATCTACAGTAAATCTAAAATCGCAAATCTACAATCTAAAATAAATTATTTCTTGGCTTCAGCCACCGGCTTATTAATATTTGCCGTCCACTCCATACTGATGGCGCTGCGTTCTATTTTAATGTAACTGCCCGGGCTGGTTTCCAGTTCCAAAGTTGCGTCATCATTTACTTTGTTCACTTTGCCATGTATGCCGGCAATGGTTACAATTTTATCCCCTTTCTGTATGTTATTCAGAAACTCTTTTTGCTGCTTGGCTTTTTTTGCCTGAGGACGAATCATGAAGAACCAGAAAACAATAATCATCAATCCCATCATGATCAGTGTACCTGTGCTGCTTCCTTTACCCTGGGGATCCATCATTAAAAAAATACTTAAGAATTGCATGTTTTGTTTTTGTGCTGATATCAGCGGTTATTAATTGGTTTTTGAAATTACGGTTCCTTTCAGCAAAAGTTGGGGAAAGGCAGGATTGGCATTGGATTGAACCATGATGGTTTTATGCGCCTCTCCAACTCTTTTATCGCTGTTGAATTTTACTTTGATAAATCCGGTTTCTCCCGGCTGAACCGGCTCTTCCGGTTTCTCCGGAACAGTACATCCGCAGCTGGCAGTAACATTGCTTACCACCAGTGGTTTATTTCCTGAATTTTTAAAACGATAATTGTATTCCACGATCTCACCTTCCGACACTTTTCCAAAATCATACACACTGTCAATAATAGTAACGGATGTTTCCTGCAGAGAATCCATTACGGCTATGGTGTCGATCTTTACTTTATTCTTATTTCTTACATCACAACCTGTACAATACAAAATTGAAATGAATACAACAAACAGAATCTGTTTCATAAAAATAATTATAGGGTGCTGTTTTTATAATTTCGTTTTTCTATCTTGTTCTGGGAGGTAAGTTCCTTGTGAATATTGTCTAACAAACCGTTTACAAACTGACCGCTCTGAGGCGTGCTGTAATCTTTTGCAAGATCAATATATTCATTGATCGTAACCTTGGTAGGTATCGTATCAAAATATAAAAATTCGCAAATGCCCATTTGTAAAATAATGAAATCAAGTGCGGCTATCCTTTCAGCATCCCAGTTCTTTAACTTGGGTTTAATAAGTTCCTTCACATGATCGGCTTTATCCAATGTTGTTTTCAGTAATGATTTTGCAAAAGCCCATTTTTCCTTACTTAATATATCATGAAAAGCAGGTTGAACAGGTTTATGCAGATAATTCATTACCAGAGACTGCATCATTTCTGCATCATCATCCCAGTTGATGAAATGTTCTTCAATATGGCTGATAAAATCATCGTTGGGAAGCATCAGTTCATTGAAAATGAATTCAAGAATAAGTCTTTCGTTTTTTTTATCGCGTGACTGTGTTTCTATATATTCTTTATAATCTTCAGTAAGCGTCAGTTGCTGGTAGATCTTTTTTAAAAGTTCGCGATCCAGTATATTTTCCAGTTTGAATTCGCTGATCGTTGCCTTGAATGAATGGTCTTCCATGATCTTCCACATCAGTTCGTTTCCCGTTATCTTGGTATTGATACTGAGATCCTGGGCAGTAGGAAGGTGTTTGCCTGCTTTATGCTGTGCGTCCCTTTCAGCATAAAGGGCAGTTTCAGTAATAAAATAGATGAGATAAGTAAACAGCTGACGGCTTTGCTCAATTTTTTTGGTTAACATCGATTCCGGTTCACCGGCCTTTTCATCTCCCTGCATACTGTCAATGGAATACAGCGTTTGCATCACCTTCACCCTAATATTTCTTCTGCTGATCATTGTAAGAACTTTATTGAGTTCGCAAAAGTAAGCCTTATTGAATGGTGTTGAAAATATTCTCAAAAAAAAGAGAAAATGCTAATTTGTCTTAACATTTGAGAAATTTGGCAGAAACAAGCCTCCTAAAACTGTCAACACATCATTTTCAGTCGATTGGTATAAAATTCGCCTACCTTCGCGTACCGAAAAAAATACATTTTTCAACTTAAAATCAAAAAATAAATTATGGCCAAAAAGTTAAACGTTACTCCGCTTCACGACAGAGTAATTGTGAAACCTGCAGCTGCTGAAGAGAAAACTGCCGGCGGTATTATTATCCCGGATACAGCAAAAGAAAAACCACAACGCGGAACTGTAATTGCAGCAGGTCCCGGAAAAAAAGATGAACCCGTAATGGTTAAAGCAGGTGATAATGTTTTATACGGTAAGTATGCCGGTACCGAAATCACAGTAGAAGGAAACGATTACCTGATCATGAGAGAAAGTGATATTCTTGCAATTATCTAAAGTACTTGCATACGTTTCTATTCATTAAAAAAATTAAAATAAAAACCAAACATGTCTAAAATAATATATTTCGATATTGAAGCCCGCAACAAGATGAAAAAAGGGGTGGATACACTGGCAAATGCAGTGAAAGTTACATTAGGACCTAAAGGACGTAATGTAGTGATCGATAAAAAATTCGGCGCACCACAGGTAACAAAAGATGGTGTTACCGTTGCCAAAGAAATTGAACTGGAAGATCCTATTGAAAATATGGGTGCACAGATGGTAAAAGAAGTGGCTTCTAAAACTGCAGATATTGCAGGAGACGGAACTACAACGGCCACAGTATTGGCGCAAAGCATCATCAGTGAAGGTTTGAAAATGGTAGCTGCAGGTGCAAATCCGATGGACCTTAAACGCGGTATAGATAAAGCAGTTTCCCTGGTGGTTGAAAATTTAAGATCCCAAAGCCAGACTGTAGGAAATGACAGCAAAAAAATACAGCAGGTGGCAACTATTTCTGCCAACAACGACGAAACGATCGGTAAACTGATCGCAGAAGCATTTGTAAAAGTTGGTAAAGAAGGTGTGATCACTGTTGAAGAAGCAAAAGGTACAGATACAACCGTGGATATTGTAGAAGGTATGCAATTCGATCGCGGATATATCAGTCCCTATTTTGTAACCAACAGCGAAAAAATGCAGGTTGAATTACAGAATCCATATATCCTTATCTACGATAAGAAAATATCTGCCATGAAAGATATTCTTCATATCCTCGAGAAAGTTGCACAAAGCGGTCGTCCGTTGTTAATCATTGCAGAAGACCTGGAAGGCGAAGCACTGGCAACACTGGTGGTAAATAAATTACGCGGAACTTTAAAAGTTGCGGCTGTAAAAGCTCCGGGTTTCGGAGACAGAAGAAAAGAAATGCTGACCGATATTGGAATTTTAACTGCCGGTACTGTTGTGAGCGAAGAGCAGGGTTTCAAACTGGAGAATGCAGATCTAACTTATTTAGGTCAGGCTTCTTCTGTAACAATTGACAAAGACAATACAATCATTGTTGGTGGTAAAGGTGCGAAGAAAGATATTACTGCACGTGTGAACCAGATCAAAGCACAGGTTGAAAATACAACTTCAGATTACGATAAAGAAAAATTGCAGGAGCGCCTGGCTAAACTGGCCGGTGGTGTTGCGGTATTATATGTGGGTGCTGCTACAGAAGTGGAAATGAAAGAAAAGAAAGACAGGGTTGATGATGCGTTACATGCAACACGTGCTGCTGTTGAAGAAGGAATTGTGCCTGGTGGTGGTGTAGCTTACATCCGTTCTATCGCGAGCCTTGATCCTAAAGTAAAAGGGCAGATAGCTGATGAACAAACCGGTATGGCGATCGTTCGCCGTGCGCTGGAAGAGCCGATCAGAACTTTAACTGCAAATGCAGGTATTGATGGATCTATCGTTATCCAGAAGATCAAGGAAGGAAAAGGTGATTTTGGTTTCAATGCACGTACGGAAGTGTATGAGAATTTATTTAAAGCTGGTGTTATCGATCCAACTAAAGTTAGTCGCGTGGCTTTGGAAAATGCTGCTTCTATTGCAGGAATGTTACTGACCACAGAATGTGTGATCGCTGACAAACCTAAGAAAGATGAAGGCGGAATGCCGGGTGGTGCACCTGATATGGGCGGAATGGGCGGTTACTAATACACAAAAGCCTCTATAATACCCGGTCCCCGTCACACTGTGGCGGGGATTTTTTGTGCCCTATAATCCCAGCATGGTAGTTGTTACCTTAAACTAAGAAGATTAACAATATTCAATGT
>JANNZE010000490.1:0-1931 GCA_031410455.1 Chitinophagaceae bacterium
TCATAGAGAAAGTATGGTTGCCGCCTAATTGGTGACCTACCTCATGTACCACATAATCAATATCAAAATTATCGCCGCTGGGTACCCCATCGCCGGGAGAAGTGAAACCACTTCCTTTAGAACCATTGGTGCAGATACAACCAATACAGCCTGCATTTCCGCCGCCGCCTGAGGCACCGAATAAATGTCCGATATCATAATTCGCTTCGCCTATAACTGAAGTTAAGGTAGATTGCAATTCACTGTTCCACGCTCCACCGGAACCGGTTGATCCCGGAGAATATGGATCTGTAGAAGCATTATAATAAATTACAGATGTTGTGTTTGAAATCAGATTCAAATGTAAAGCAAGGTCTTTTTCATAAACACCATTACAACGTGTAAGGGTATTGTTGATGGCAGCCAGTACCAGTGAAACCTGTGATGCACTGGTTGCACCGAAATAATTAGAATATTCCGCCGTAACCGACTGGGCAAGTCTCAGTGTTTTTAAATTACCGCCAGAGCGTGATGCCATTCCGCTATTGGAAATTTCACCATCCAGTTGTGCCACCATGTTGTTATCCGCAGTGGTACAAGTCCAGGAAGAGGGATTTGCATTTCGTTGAGCAGCATATACTGCATACACCGTGTGATCGATGGAATAAGGCTCCATAAATTCATTGGCCTTTTCCGTTCTGAACACCATGGCCTGAATACCCTGGGGAGATATACTCAGTTTTAATGTAGCATATTTATCAGTGAGGCCTCTTCCGGAAAATGCCCTGATCTCCGGAAAACGGGCCTGCAAGTCAGGTTCAAAATTGGAAGCTTCAAATACTTCGAACTGCTCGATATTTCCGTCTGCATTCGGCAAAGAAATAACAGTTGAATGCTTGGCACCTCTGCTGTTTACAACTGAAAATAATTCCTGTTGCAATGGTTGCATATAAAGGGTAAATAATTTGTATGATTTAGGGAAACTCGATCGTTCTGCTGTTTTTGCAGGATTGATTTTTGTGGAAATGGCCGGTGACCATGCAGTTTGTTTTTGCGCCATCATTCCTGTTATTACAGAAAAAGACAGCACAAAAAGTAGTAGTTTTTTCATAATTTTTAATTGAAAATAAATTTGGCGCTGAATGTAGCATTTATTTTCATCATAAGTTGTAGAAAAAAGGGGAATTACATATTGTTAATAAAACAAACATTTGATTATTATTTCCTATGCTTAATTTCATTTCCCCTAATACCAAAAGAATGAATTTGAAATATGTATTCATCACTACGCTTTTGCTGTATTTTTTAAATGGCTGTAAACCAACATCCAATAAAGAAAAAATCATAGGAAAGTGGGAATCAGCGTCCAACAAAAAATCAGAAGACATTCAAGGGCCGGATCTGGAATTAGTGAATAGAAAGTTGATCATCAATTTTAATCAGGACCTTTCCATGAAACTATATGTTCTGCGAGGTTCAGATACAATCAGCGTTAATTCAGGCACCTACAATTTCGAAAATGAAATGAAGCATTTGGTTATCTATCGTGAAGGAAAAAAAGAAAGAAAAAATATTGCAGATATATCAGAATTATCTGATTCAGATCTTATACTGATCGATATTTCAGGAAATAATGATACACTTTATTTAAGCAGAATGAAATAATCAGTTTATAAATCACAGGCTGGAACCTCACAGGTTTTTGAACGTATCTCCCTGTGCAAGGTCGCCGGTATCATATCCTTTTTTGAACCAGAACATTCTTTGTTCGGATGTTCCATGTGTAAACGCATCGGGCGTTACCCTGCCCTGCGATTCTTTTTGTAATCGGTCATCGCCAATGGCATTTGCAGCATTCAATGCCTCGTCTATGTCTTCCCTGGAGATTACATTTTTCATTTTCTGATCGAAATGCGCCCATACACCGGCATAAAAATCAGCCTGTAATTCCA
>JANNZE010000491.1:0-3965 GCA_031410455.1 Chitinophagaceae bacterium
TTTCATTACCACTACCATTCTTTTTACCGCGAGCGTATCTACAATGTTGATGATGGGCGGGTTTACCGGCTCAGATGATTTTTTCTTTTCAGAAGTATCGCGTTTGAATACAATAGTAGACAAGTCGGACTTCCTGGTATCTTTTTCAGTTTCACCACAGGAATAAAATAATCCTGCAACTATGGTGAGTAATACAATCGGGGAAATTGATATTTTCATGGTAATGGAGATTCTGCAGGTATCCTGCATTCATTTACAGCACAATATCGGGTTTTTCAGTTAAATGAAGTTTTCCTTAATTAGTAATTTCCGTTAGGTTTGCAATCCGAAATTTGCGGATATGTATACAGTTACATTTAAGTTTGAACAGAAAGGCCAGGAACCTATAACCTTCAGCAACATTGAACCGAATCAATCGCTGCTGGAGGTGGCTTTAAAGCACGATATTGAATTACATCATAATTGTGGTGGTGTTTGCGCATGCAGTACCTGCCATTTATATGTTGAAACCGGTGAAAATTTCCTGGAAGAGTTGTCGGATAAAGAAGAAGATTTCATTGACCGGGCCGTAAATCCGAGATTGAATTCAAGACTCGGCTGCCAGTGCGTATTGCAGGAATCATCCGGAGATATTTTAGTAACCTTACCCGATCAGACCCAGTTTCTGGGCGAATAAAATTACAGCTATGGATTTTGAATTACCCATTTACTGGAACGATTATGAAGACATCGCCATGAAACTATACGAACGTTTTGGTGATGATTTTACAGAAGCCAGGATTTACCGCATCCGTTTTACCGATCTGATGAAATGGATCCTGGAAATTCCGAACTTCCAGGGAACTGCAGAACAAAGTAATGAAGGACACCTCGAAATGATTCAGAGTACCTGGGTGTATGAGTGGAGAGACAATCAGAAATAAATAACATGGATATATTGTCAGCCTTCAAACATATCAACACCTTCGTTTTTGATATTGATGGCGTACTTACCGACGGAAGTATACTGGTTCTTGCAGACGGATCGCAGGCGAGGCGTATGAGTATCCGTGACGGATACACTTTGCAGCTCGCCGTAAAAAAAAATTACCATGTGATCATTATTTCCGGTGCCGCTGAATCTTCCGCTAAAGACCGTCTTGAAAAATTAGGTATCCGCGATATATTTTTCAGTGTACATAATAAAGTAGAATTATTGCAGGAACTGATGAAGGGATATGCTTTACAAAAAGAGCAGGTGTTGTACATGGGAGATGATATTCCTGACCTGGATGTAATGCAGATGTGCGGCGTGGCCTGTTCACCGGCTGATGCAGTGGCGGAAATAAAAAACATAGCTCAGTATATTTCACCGGTAAATGGCGGACAGGGTTGCGTAAGAGATGTAATGGAAAAAGTATTGAAAATGCGTGGCGACTGGATGAATGATTCATCAATTCCTTCAAAATAAAATATGAAACGATTAGGTGCAATGCTCCAGCTGGTTCGATGGCCTAATCTTGTATTTATCATCATCACACAACTTGATTTTTATTTTTCTGTTTTCCGTTCACTTATGTGGCAGGGCAATGAGCATTTTATAACAGAAAGAAGCGGCTTGTTTTTTCTGCTGATCCTGGCATCCGTACTCATTGCTGCAGCCGGGTATATCATCAATGATTATTTTGATGTACATATTGACAGAGTAAACAAACCTCAACGTGTTATCGTTGATAAAAAACTGAACCGCCGCTGGGCGATTCTGTTACATCTTTTATTTTCCATAGCAGGTATTTCCATCAGTTTATACGTTAGTTATAAAACACGCAGTTACATCATAGGCTTCGCCAATACCGGTTGTGTGTTGTTGTTATGGTTTTATTCTACCTGGTTCAAAAAAACATTACTGTTTGGTAATGTGATCATCTCTTTTTTAACTGGCTGGGTTACGGCTGTGGTTTATTTTTTTGCCGGGGCCAGGATCATTTACCGCGATGGATGGCTGAATGCGCCTTATCCTTTTGATGTGAGAAAATTATTTGTATACACCATCATATATGCAGGATTTTCTTTTATCCTTTCGCTTGTGAGAGAGGCCGTGAAAGATGTGGAAGATATGGATGGCGACGCAAAGCATGGGTGCAGAACTTTGCCGATAGTGGCAGGTATCCCGGCTGCAAAAATTTATATAGCCGTTTGGATGTCGGTGGTGATAGCGGCAGTTACCATTATTTCATTTTATGCGTTGCAGACCCGCTGGTGGATCAGCGCTGCATTTGCAGGGGTGTTCATACTGGCACCATCCTTTTACATTCTGAAACGCCTGAAAGAGGCTACCAAACCTGCCGACTTCAGCCGCCTCAGTTCAATGGTGAAGCTTGTAATGCTGGCCGGTATTTTATCTATGTTATTTTTTATTTCTCCTTATAAATGATACCCGTAATATTAGCATCACAATCGCCACGTAGAAAACAAATACTGGAATGGGCTGAAATTCCTTTCGAGTTGATGGTGAGTGATACCGATGAAACTTTTCCGGAAACAGCTTCCTTTGAGGAAGCGGCGATCCACATTGCCCGTGAGAAAGCAAGGTTTGTTGCAGAAAGAACCAAATGGTGTAAACCTGTTATAGCAGCCGATACAATGGTGATTTGTGGTAATGAACATTTCAGCAAGCCATTGGATACAGAAGATGCCATCCGTATGCTCGGAAAATTAAGCGGCAATACGCACAAGGTTATCACAGGTGTGGTGATCCTTTATAATGAGAAGGAACATGCCTTTGCAGATATTACCGAAGTAACGTTCAATGAACTTACGCAGGAGCAGATCCGTTTTTATGTGGAAAAATATAAACCTTTCGATAAGGCAGGTGCGTATGCCATACAGGAATGGATAGGCGTGGTGGGTATACAAAAAATAGCCGGAGACTTTTACAACGTGATGGGATTGCCGATCAACAGGGTGGTGAAATTCCTTACCACCTTAGGGTAGTTTATGGGTGATGCTGCATTTTGAGGTGTTGGTTCTGTTAATTTGGAATCAAAATCATCCATGACAGAAAAGTTATTGCAATTCATCTGGCAACATCAGTACTTTAATGTTTCAGATCTTTTTACAACTGCAGGAGAACGGGTTCATATTATTGATCCCGGCAAAATCAATCATCACCAGGGTCCTGATTTTTTAAATGCAAAAATTTCAATGGATGATGCCTTATGGATAGGCAATGTGGAATTGCATGTGTATGCTTCGCAATGGATCACGCATGCGCATTCTGAAGATCCCCTGTATAAGAATGTGATCCTCCATGTTGTATGGAAAGAAGATGCACAGCTGGATCTTCCATTTCCGGTACTTGAACTGCAAAGCAGGATATCACATCATTTGCTGGAAAAATATGAACAGTTGATGCAAAGCCCGCGTTTCATTGCCTGCCAGGGCCAGATCCAACTGGTACCGGAGATTCATATCAATGCATGGAAACAAAGAATGCTGATAGAAAAACTGGATTCAAAAAAAGAAATCATTCAGAATTTACTGAAGGAAAATAATGTTCACTGGGAAGAAACTTTCTGGTGGGTGATGGCTTCAGGTTTTGGGATAAAGCTGAACAGTGAATCTTTTATGAAGATTGCAAGTAGTATTTCATATAATATTCTGGTTAAGCATACACCTAATCTTTTACAGATAGAATCTTTGTTGCTGGGGCAGGCAGGTATCCTGGATGCAAATTTTACGGAAAAATATCCCCGGATGCTGCGGAAGGAATATGAATTCTTAAAGAAAAAATATGCACTGGCGAAAATACATTTCCCTTTGTATTATCTGCGGATGCGACCGGCAAATTTCCCGACCATACGCCTGGCACAACTTGCCGTTTTATTTCATAAGAATGATCATTTGTTCAGCAAAATACTGGAAGCGCATGATGTTTCAGAGATTACAGAGTGTTTGCAGGTGCAGGCCAACGATTACTGGCATTA
>JANNZE010000492.1:0-2684 GCA_031410455.1 Chitinophagaceae bacterium
GAAGATCCGTAATGGTAAAGACAATGCGATCATGAGTAAAAAACTCGCCACGATCATCCTGGATGTACCGGTGGAATTTCATGAAGAAGATTTTTGCATCAAGGAATGGGATCGTCCTGCACTCACTTCCATTTTCACAGAGCTCGAATTCAAAACCATGGGCCGCCGTATTTTAGGCGAAGATCTTCCTGGTTTAACAACAGCTCCGCAAACCGAGCAACTCGATCTTTTCGGAAATACGATCACACCTGTTTCCGGCAATGCGCTCCCCGTTGCTACCTCAGCTCCATTAACGGTAGTGGATAAAAACATCAACAATACAACACATCATTATACATTGGTGGATGGAAATGAAGCGATCCAAAAACTCATTACAGAACTGATGTTGGAGCAGGAGATCAGTTTTGATACAGAAACAACGAACGTGGATGCCAACCAGGCAGAAATTGTAGGACTGAGTTTTTCTTACAAACCCGGAGAAGGATATTATATTCCGATGCCGGCTGTTTATGAAGAAGCAAAAGCAAAGCTTCATCTGTTCGATTCTTTGTTCAATGATGAAAGCAAGAAATGGGTGGGACAGAATATCAAGTACGACCTGCTCGTGATAAAATGGTATGGCATTGAACCGAAAGGTGAACTGTTTGATACGATGCTGGCACATTACGTGATAGAGCCGGAAGGAAAAAGAAACATGGATGCACTGAGTGCCACTTATCTTGGATATGAACCTATACCTATTGCCGATCTTATTGGTAAAAAAGGAAAGAACCAGGGAAACATGCGGGACGTGGATATTGAAAAAGCAAAGGAATATGCAGTGGAAGATGCAGACATCACATTGCAATTGAAAAATGTTTTTCTCCCGATGCTGAATGAAAGAAAGGTTGACAAGGTTTTTTATGCAGTGGAAAATCCATTGATACGCGTACTCACAGATATGGAATTTGAAGGCATCAGGGTGGATGAAAGTTTCCTTAATAAATATTCAATGGAACTCGAAGAGGAAGCCAAAAAAGCAGAAGAGAGTGTATATGCACAGGCGGGTGTCCGTTTCAATCTGGCCTCACCAAAACAATTAGGCGAAGTGTTGTTTGAAAAAATGAACCTTGATGAGAAGGCTAAAAAAACAAAGACCGGGCAATACCAGACAGGTGAAGATGTTTTGCTGAAACTCGCGAACAAACATAAGATCGTGGAAGATATTGTTGTTTTCCGCGAACTTACTAAATTAAAATCAACGTACGTAGATGCGTTACCGTTGCTGATCAACAAAAAAACCGGGAGGTTACATACCTGTTATTCACAGGCCGTAGCTGTTACCGGGAGATTAAGCAGCAATAACCCGAACCTGCAGAACATCCCGATTCGAACTGATAAAGGGAAAGAAATAAGAAAAGCATTTATACCGCGTGATGAACATCATGTGCTCGTATCTGCAGATTATTCTCAGATCGAATTGAGAATTGTGGCCGCTATCAGTGGTGATGAAAATATGTGTGAGGCATTCCGTTCCGGAACAGACATTCACACGGCAACGGCTGCCAAAGTTTTTAATGTGCCGGAAACAGAAGTAACAAAAGAAATGCGTTACAAAGCGAAGAGCGTCAATTTCGGTATCATCTACGGGCAGGGTGCATTCGGCCTTGCAGAAAATTTATCTATTTCACGTTCGGAAGCAAAAGAAATTATTGACAATTATAAAAAACAATTTCCCGGCATACAGCGTTACATGGACAGCACCATTGCATCCTGTAAAGAACTCGGTTATGTAGAAACACTGATGGGAAGAAAACGCTGGCTCAAAGACATCAACAGTGCCAACTTTACCGTAAGAGGTTTCGCAGAAAGAAATGCCATCAATTCTCCTATTCAGGGCACGGCTGCAGACATGATCAAACTGGCAATGATAAAGATCAGCGATCGTTTGAAAAAAGAAAATATGCAGTCGAAAATGTTGTTGCAGGTACATGATGAACTCGTGTTTGATGTACCGCTTACAGAGCTCGGAAAAATAAAACCGATGATCATCGAATGCATGGAAAGCGCCCTTTTACTACCACATGGCGTACCCGCAAATGCGGAGATCGGTCATGGATCAACATGGCTCGAAGCACATTGATACATAATCTGAACAACAACATCCATTTTCAAAAGATGAAATTGTCCCGCTTTACGCTGCAAGCTGCTGCGCAGGCTTTCCGCTGCAATCGGGTGTAAGAACATGTTAGCGTTTTAATACAACATTTTTAAAAATCTGAAATGGGAATACGGTATGATATCCCCGATCGGAAACCTATTGATAAAAGGGTGAGCGCCGTTATTAAATACTTTAAACCGTTTGTAAACATTTAAAAAATAAACCGTTGAGCTTATTTAAAAAACAATTAATTTGTTTAACTAAATCAGTAAAAATGAAAAGAATATTTATCATTGCATCAGCTCTTTTTGCGCTCGTTGGTTGTAATACCAAAGAAGAAAATAAAAAGGACGAAGCCGTTATTTCCTCAGCCGATTCTGCAAAAGCAACAGAATCTGTATCCACTTCTTCCGCTGCAGTTGCAGAAGCACCGGTAGATTCTGCAACTATGATGAAAGCGTGGACTGCTTATATGACACCGGGGAAGGAACATGCTATGATGGCCAGCCAGGTCGGAAACTGGAAAGAAGATATGACCATGTGG
>JANNZE010000493.1:0-5566 GCA_031410455.1 Chitinophagaceae bacterium
AAAGTTTTTAGAGCAGCCAAAGCCGATGCTGCCATTGGACTTGTTACCCATCAGCCCGGTATCGATTAGCCCGATTGTCGAAATTATTGAAGAGTTACGCCAAGGACGTATGGTAGTTTTACTCGATGACGAAGACCGTGAAAATGAAGGCGATTTTGTAACCGCCGCACGGAATGCCACTCCGGAAGTAGTAAATTTTATGAGTTTACATGGTCGCGGGCTCATCTGTACGCCACTGGCGGAAGAACGCTGTGTAGCGCTGCACCTCAATCCGATGGTGGTGGACAATACCTCTCTGCATGAAACAGCATTTACCGTAAGTATCGACCTGTTAGGTCATGGTTGTACAACCGGTATTTCTGCACATGATCGTTCCAAAACGATCATATCTCTGGTTGATCCAAATACAAAGCCCGAAGATCTCGGAAGACCCGGACATATATTTCCATTACGTTCTAAAAAAGGTGGTGTACTTCGAAGAGCCGGGCATACAGAAGCATCTACGGATCTGGCTATGCTTGCAGGTTTTGAACCCGCCGGTGTTTTGGTAGAAATTATGAATGAAGATGGCAGCATGGCACGCTTGCCAGAATTGATGCTGATCGCCCGAAAATTCGATCTTAAAATTATCTCCATAAAAGATCTGATCTCCTATCGCCTTCGCACTGAAAGTTTAGTGGAAGAAGAAGTTCGCGTGAATATGCCTACTAAATACGGAGAATTTGAACTGATCGCTTTTAAACAAATCAATACAGGCGAAATTCATATGGCCTTAAAAAAAGGCGATTGGAAAAAAGAAGAACCCGTTTTGGTTCGCGTACACAGCAGTTGTATGACCGGAGATATTCTCGGATCACTACGCTGTGATTGTGGCGACCAGTTGCACAAGGCTTTAAAAATGATTGAGAAAGAAGGAAAAGGACTTGTATTATATATGAACCAGGAAGGCCGGGGGATTGGTCTGGTAAATAAATTAAAAGCTTATAAACTACAGGAGCAGGGAATGGACACCGTTGAAGCCAACCTGCATTTAGGTTTTGGAATGGATGAAAGAGATTACGGAGTGGGAGCACAGATACTTCGGGAACTCGGTGTTACTAAAATGAAACTGATCAGCAACAATCCAAGAAAGAGAGTAGGATTGATCGGCTATGGTTTGGAAGTTACCGAAACAGTTGCCATTGAGATCGCACCCAATGACCACAATAAAAAATACCTTTTTACAAAAAGAGATAAGTTAGGGCATGAGATCCTGAATGGCCTTTAATTAATTCAGTTCCGTTCTCATTTGCGTATGCCTGTGCATGATCAGGCTGTCGATTTTTTTCCTGCTTTTGAAAATATCGCTCAGAGAATTGAATTCTTTTCTGTACGATAATTGCACACCGGAACTGTTTCTTCTCGTTTGCGTGAAATCAAACGTACTGCGGTTGAATCCAACTACTCTTAAAGAACCTTCATTATTCAATAGCCACTCAATGGAAATGTCAGGCGTTATGGCCTCTCTTCCGATCAGTTGTACCAGTGCAGGATTATTATAATCTATATTTCCACCTACTAAAAATATTAAACGGTTGCTGAAGAATATTTTTAAACCGGCCCTGATATTCGCCTGCAATTGGTTGGCAGTAGATTGAAGATTAAGCGTAGGATTAATGTCAACGTATGATGTTACAATTCCGTTGGTGGCTTTCTCCAGTTGTTTGTTCAGTAAGTTGGTGAGCCAGCCGCTGATGATTCCACCTATGGTATTGGTAGCTATTGTTAAGGTGTTTTCATAAGAAAGAAAACTTCCCTGCGAAGCTAAAAACTGGTTGAACAACAATAAACTTGCGATCTGTTTATTCATTTCCGTTTTATCGTTCTGGTAATCGGCCAGTTTTCTTACTGCATAATAATTGTTCCTGATATCACTTTTTTCTGGTAACCTGAATTCAAAATTAATATCTGGTTTTTGTAACAATCCACTCAGTTTCGCAACGATCGTAATGTCTTCCTTTTGTTTGAATTCACCAGAGGTTGTGAGTGAACTGATGTCTACATTTTTGGCAAGGTATTCTGCCTGGATGTTGATGTTGGCAGCAAATGGATCACCGGTCCAGCGGATGTAACCGCCTCTGCTGAGCGTAAAAGGTTTCTTTAAAAATGTCTGGAAATTAAAATCATAATATCCGGCAACGATCTCGTATTGCCCGCGTATAGACAAAGGCTCTGTTGTTCCAACCCTGATGTTGATGGTTCCGTTTCCTTGTCCGCGGATGATATCTTTCGTGGTTTCATCCAGTATCACATCTACTTTACAGGCAGGGTTTGCCGTAATGTTCAGGTTCACTAAAATGTTGGTGGCTTCCTGCCCGAGCAACGTATCCATCTGTTCCCCGAACTGGATGAAATCAATATAATCGATGGTATTACTTTCTTTGGTGGAACCACTGGTTAAAAATATATGACTGCTGTCTAATTCACTGGGCGCACCGGTGATGTCCATCTGCAGATTCGTTACCGGTCCGTTCAGTCTCATAACTGCATCGCCGATCACATTGCCATAGAATTGCGCATTGTCTTTACGCGTTGTATTCAGCAATGCCAACTTCGCTGTTTCGAGGCGTATATTATCAAATCGAATTTTTTTGAAAAACTGGTGATAAATTTTACCCGAGATCAAACCTTCGTTATTCAGGGTGTCCCGTATCCTCGTTCTGCCAAGGTCTATCTCATCTTTTCCAAACAGTATTTTCTGGTTGTTCAAAAGATATTTACACTTTGTATAAGCAACAGTAATAGACCCGGAATCTATTGTGGCATCACCTGTTAAATAGGGATGCGCAGTGGTTCCGCTGAGTGCAAGATTCGTTTCTGCGAAACCAGCCATATCGCTGAAAATGGTTTTAAGATAGGGTTGCAGTATTTTCAGGTTAATACGCTTACTCAGCATATCTATCTTCAGCTGATTACCGGTAGAATCTTTGAGATCTATAAATCCGCTAATATGTAATGAATTAATAGAATCAATCACATCGCCATTGAATTTCACAAGGCCGGTTTTTGTATTGGCAGAGGCATCAAGTTGTAACGTGCCTAAATAATTTCCATCTAAAGTTGCACTGTCTGCAACACCTTTAAAATCAACGATCATTTTTCCGAACGGATCTCTTAATACAGCCGTTCCGGTAAGGATACCTTTAACATCAGGTTCTGTGATAATAAAAGGAAGAAAATCGCCTATCTTAACTTTTTTTAGGTTGGCAACAATATTGGTTTCGTTGGTTTCTTCTGAAAGTGCTGTTGAAATTTCTATCTCCTGGTCGCCCTGTACAAACCGGATCTCATCTGCATGAACAAAATTTTTCTGGATAACAAGTTCTCCGTTCTTTTCAAGCGTCCATTTCTTCTCATTCAGAACAAAACTGGAAGGGAAGAAGCGGATCTTGACACCGTCTTTTAATGTTTGTACAGATGCATTCAATTCTGCATCGCTCACATAATCACCGGCACTTGTTTTTAAACTGATGTCTGAAATATCATTGTGTGCGGAAAGATGCAATTGGGTGGATGGAAAATGAAGACTGTCGGAAACCTCAATATTTTCCACTGTAACGTCGGCTGTTAAAGTATCACTGTTGCCTGAGCCTTTCAGATCAATATTGCTGAATTTTTTACCATCATAGAAAAATTCAGGAGAAGTTGCATTCACAGAAAGGATATAATTATTCATATCCAGTCTGCCGTATAAATGAGAATCGTTCAACCCTTTTATTCTTTTATCAAACAACTGAACGTATTCTTCAATTTGCCTGGTTCTGATATCTATGGTAAAATCCTGGTTCTTTACAGCATACGCAGGCTTTGGAATATAATTCGGATAATAACGATTCAGGAAATATTTAAAAGACTCCGGAAGATCTTCTATGGAAAATTTTCCGGTGATGTTCGCATCAACCTGGTTGGATTGCAACGTCAGCGACTTTTCGCCGTTGGCTGTATCAGAGATCAGGTTAAGATAATCGAAAGATAATTTTGTAGTATCGTGAATCAGTACTGCATCATATACTTTAGCTGTCCCCAGGAAATTGTCGATTTTGTTTCCGCTGAAGTTCAATGCAAATAAACCGGATAATGATAAACTGGCTTTTGAAAATCCGAGTGGCTGCAGATTGATCTTCTGAATATCTGCTGCTGCGTTGATCGTCATGGCGGTTTCACCAAAATTCACCGTACCGTCAATTGTCCTGATCTTTACATTCGGATCATCGGATTGCAGATGACCTGTAAACAACCTGTTTTTAAAATTGCCGCTAAGGCTGATATCCTGGTAATTGTATCCGCCAAAATAAAAACGTTTTACATTTCCGTCGAAATTAGAATTCAGGTCTTTTAATGTAAAACCCTGTCCCGAAACCTTTCCATTCAAAGCAATCACGCCAAACTGATCATTGTTAATGAAAGTGCCCACATTAAAACCGCTGGTGGATAATTTCCCGGTATATTTCGGAATTCCATTTTCCGGCAGTTTCATGTTCACATCTGCAACGATTGTTCCGAGGCTGGTGGACAATGTTCCATATGTTACAAAATCATCCATGAATCCTGTGAAAGTTCCGGTGAATCCGATTTTTCCTAATCGGGAGAGATTAGGCTGTGTGATATTTTTTAGAGACGGAACAAGTAAGGTCATTTCTCCGTACGTAGTATTGAGCCTGTTCGATTTCAGATCTATATAAGTGCTGTTCACATCTGGCAAACCTCGCATGGTAAGATCTCCATCCACATAACTGTTTCCGGTAGCGATCTTCATAGCCCTGATCGTGAAATTATCCACTGTTCCTTTCGCATTCCCTTCCATTTTAAAAATGCGGTTCCATTTTTTGAGTTGCGGAGCAAAAATGGCAAGGTCATCAGAATGCAATTCACTGTTGGTGAAATGTGCTTCCATGGCAACGTTATGTATGTACTCCGTCATATCGTGGTTAAACGACTGGTAGTGCATGGCATAGTAGTTACGCAAATGACTTTTGTTGGTTATGAGGTCCAGGTCAGAAAATTCCATCATTTCAGGCGTGAATTTCATGTGAGCCTGTAATTTCTGAATATGTAAACCGGTTCTTTCTTTTGCAGATAACAGTACTTCAGCAGAGATGGTATCATTCCATGCTGTGAAATTTTTAAAACTGCCATTGATATTTTTGAAAAGGAGATGCTGTCCGTCGAAATGATCAGTATACGGTGCTCTTTCTGTTTGTTTCTCGTTCTCGAAAATGCCATTTTTTATTTCAAGGCTGGCCAGGCTTACTTTCCATCCTGAATTGTTCCATTTAAAGGCATTCACAACCGGAATCTTTTGTAAAACAACACCGGGCGAATAATCTGCCGGCCGTTTGCCATCATAATCAGCCTGCATGAAAAGCGGCGTATCTATATCAAGGGAATGGATGTTGAGGATCTTTTTTTCATAATCGATTTTATTTATAAAAAGATCGAGTTTTCCAATGAAGGTATTCATGTCCGTCCCGATCCAGCCATCATTTTGTTTCACCTTCACATTCAGGAGATGCAGTTCGGTGAGATG
>JANNZE010000494.1:0-1963 GCA_031410455.1 Chitinophagaceae bacterium
CCGATCACAACGCCTTTATAAATGCCTTTACTGCTGTTGTCATTTGCAGCCAGTGCTTCAGGCGTTTGTACACAGGAAGCACAAGTATAAGGAGGATTGGTAGTACTGTCTTTTTTACAGGACGTACTGAAAAGCAAAATAATTGCTGACGTAAGGACTAAAATAATTTTCATAATTAAAAGTTTAAGAGTTTTATTATAAATCGAATATATATAATCTGTTGACAATAGATGATACCCAACAGACGGTATATTAATAGATACTGCTACGGAGGTTTACCTAAATTTGCAGAAAGCATTATTTTGAGCCTTACGATCTACACAAAAAACCTGGTAAAAATTTACGGCAACCGCACGGTGGTAAACAATGTTTCCTTCCAGGTACAGCAGGGAGAAATTGTTGGATTGTTAGGACCTAATGGTGCCGGAAAAACCACCTCTTTTTACCAGGTGGTGGGTTTGATAAAACCAGATAAAGGAGAAGTTTATCTGAATGATATCAACATCACCAAATTGCCTATGTACAAGCGTGCGCAGATGGGTATTGGATATTTACCCCAGGAAGCCAGTGTTTTCAGGAAGTTAAGTGTGGAAGATAACATCATGGCAGTACTGGAAATGCGTGACCTGAAAAAAGACCAACGCAAAGAAAAACTGGAAAGTCTGCTGGATGAATTTCATTTGCAGCATGTAAGGAAAAATAATGGGGATTCTTTAAGTGGAGGAGAACGGCGCAGAACAGAGATCGCCAGGGCCCTGGCTGTTGATCCGAAATTTATTCTACTGGATGAACCCTTTGCAGGTGTGGATCCTATTGCGGTGGAAGATATCCAGGAGATCATTGCAAAACTCAAATTCAAAAATATCGGCATCCTCATCACCGATCACAATGTAAATGAAACATTGTCTATCTGCGACCGTGCCTATCTGCTTATTGACGGAAGTATTTTTAAACATGGCACTGCTGAAGAGCTTGCATCCGATGAACATGTAAGAAGATTATACCTTGGTAAACACTTTGAATTAAGAAGAAAGGAATTCAAAGTAGGCGAATAGGCATTTGCAGCATAATCTCCGCAATCTGTTTCAAATTTTTTATCTTGCTCTTCATGAAATTGCTTTCCCCCGCAATATCCCGACTTGCACGCATGCGTTCATGGCGAATTGATAACTGGATGAATCATCCGGTTAACGCTCAGCGTGATGTATTGCAGAACCTGGTTACAGCAGCGCAATACACCCAATTCGGAAAACAATATCATTTCTCTACGCTTTTTAATATACGGGATTTTAAAAAATCTATACCGATACAGGATTATGATTCCCTGCGGCCATATATAGTGCGAATGATGGAAGGAGAGGAAAATGTTTTGTGGAATACGCCGGTGAACTGGTTTGCAAAAAGCAGCGGTACCACCAGCGATAAAAGCAAATACATACCGGTGAGCGAAGAAAGTTTACAGCTCAATCATTTCCAGGCGAGCAAAGATGTACTCACTACCTATTATAAAAATTTTCCTTCCAGTGATCTGCTCACCGGTAAAGGACTGGTGGTAGGTGGTTCACACCAGGTGAGTAAGATCAATGATGATATTTCGTGCGGCGACCTGAGTGCAGTGCTGATGCAGAACAGTCCTTTCTGGGGACAATGGATCCGCACACCGGAACTGAGTATCGCATTGCTGGATGAATGGGAAGAAAAAATTGAGCAGCTGGCACAATCCACTGCCAACGAAAATGTAACCTCCATTGCAGGCGTTCCTACATGGACGTTGTTGTTGTTGAAACGCATTCTTGAAATAAAACAGAAAAGTTCTATCAAAGAGGTGTGGCCGAATCTTGAATTATATATCAACGGCGGAGTATCATTCGTTCCTTACCGAAAACAATTTGAGGACATCATCGGCGGTTCTGTAAATTTTTTAGAAATATACAATGCGAGTGAAGGTTTTTTTGCGGCACAG
>JANNZE010000495.1:0-2307 GCA_031410455.1 Chitinophagaceae bacterium
ATCAGCTGGTTTGATTTTGCAACGGCCATCAGGGATATCAATCAGTATTCATGTAATGTTCATCCCATTCCTACATCCGCATATCCAACACCGGCGAAACGCCCGGGCTACAGTGCATTGGATACAACAGGTTTTAAAAATACATTTCATCTGAACATTCCCAATTGGTATGACAGTCTTGAAAAATGTATTTCAATAATGCCTGCTTAATTTTTATTACGGATATACACCAGCTTAATTGCTGATTTATCGGTCTGTCGATTATCAATTTCAATTTTGGTAATGGATTTGATCAGCGGCGATAATTTTGTAAAACCGAAATTCCTTGGATCAAAATTGGGTTGCTTTTTCAGCAGCATATTGCCAACATCTCCTAAGAACGCCCATCCATTTTCATCTGCCAGGTCATCGATAGTGGCAGATATCAATTTTAAAGTTTCCTTATTTAATTTTTCTACGGTTGCTTTGGATTTTGGCCTTGATGTTTTTTCTGTAGCCGATTCTTCCTGTGGTGCATTTTCTGCCAGAGGAATGATCTCCATATAAATAAATTTATCACACGCCACAATAAAAGGATTCGGTGTTTTACGCTGTCCGATCCCGATCACTTTCATTCCGGCTTCCCTTAAACGTGTTGCCAGTCTTGTAAAATCACTGTCGCTGGAAATAATGCAAAAGCCATCCACTTTTCCACTGTATAAAATATCCATGGCATCAATGATCAAAGCAGAGTCAGATGAATTTTTTCCTTGTGTATAACTGTATTGCTGAATAGGCGTGATCGCATTTTCCAGCAAAACATTTTTCCATCCTGTAACAGTAGGCCGCGTCCAGTCGCCATAAATCCTTTTGAAGGTTGGTGTGCCGTATTTGGTAATCTCTTCCATCACACCTCTTACATTGCTGTAAGGAACATTATCCGCATCAATCAATACGGCTAATCTGATATCTTTTTGAAAATCCATTTCACAAGTTATTCAATTTTGTGAATCGGGTTGCCATGAAGCCTCAACTAATTGTATGTTTGTATATGTCTTTATTTGAGAACAGCAGCAAGATCATCATTACGTGCAGTAATCGTTTATCACCATATGTACAACAGGAGGTGATTGCTTTAGGATATACACCTGAAAAAGTTTTTAAAACAGGTGTTGAATTAAAAGGTACGCTCGCTGATTGTATGCGATTGAATATTCATCTCCGTTGTGCAAGCCAGGTATTATTTCTCTTGCACCAGGCGGTTGCAAAGGATGCCAATGATCTATATAATGATGTGGTGAAATATCCATGGGACACGGTGATTGCCCCGGACGGCTATTTTTCCATCACGTCTAATGTTACCAATGAAACGATCACGAATAATCTTTTTGCAAACGTGCGCCTGAAAGACGGCATGGTGGATTATTTCAGGAATAAACATGGTGTAAGACCGGATTCCGGTCAGATTTTAAATGGTGCTGTTATTCATTTATACTGGAAAGAAGATCTTGCCGAAATTTTTATTGATACATCGGGTGAAACATTATCCAAACATGGCTACCGGAAAATACCCGGGAAAGCACCTATGCTGGAATCACTGGCAGCAGCCACTTTACTGGCAGGAAAATGGGACCGCAATTCTCCATTTATTAACCCGATGTGTGGTTCCGGAACGCTCGCCATAGAAGCTGCATTGATGGCCACCAACAGAGTGCCCGGCCTGTACAGGAATAATTATTCTTTTATGCACCTGGTTGGATATGATGAAAAGTTATATGATACACTGATACAAAAAGCAACGTCAGGCATTGTTGAAAAACCGGATCTGAAGATCACAGCAACAGATATCAGTGAAGATGCGGTTTATGTTTCAAAAGTAAATGCCGGTATGGCGGGAGTGGAAGAGATGATCGATTTTGAGATGTGCGATTTTGCAGATACTGAAATTCCGGAAGGTGCCGCAGGTGTGGTTTATTTTAATCCTGAATATGGTGACAGGTTGGGGTTGGAAGATGAATTGCAGGCCACTTATAAACGCATCGGGGATTTTATGAAATCAAAATGCAAAGGTTATACTGGATATATATTCACTGGCAACCTGGAGCTTGCTAAAAAAATAGGATTGAAGGCCGCCAGAAGAATTGAATTTTACACAAGTAAGATCGATTGCCGTTTGCTGGAGTATGAATTGTATGCCGGAAGCAGGGAAAAATGATCAGAATTTGCCATTCTTCATATCAAATAAAATACTCTTCAGAATCCGGATATCATTATCTACCCAGTTGGATGAGCGGGAACCACGATAGGAATAATTCTGTAAATATTTTT
>JANNZE010000496.1:0-6551 GCA_031410455.1 Chitinophagaceae bacterium
CTTGACTCAGATCATTCCCTATAAATTTTCCAAGTAGGCTGAAGTTTGAACTTCAGCCTACTTGTATGTATGGTACAGAATGGTTTTTGACAGGTTAATTACAAAACATCTTCAAATCTTATATAATATATCTGTAATACCTTATCAGAAAAGAGCATCCTTAACCATTGTAGGATTAAACAGCCGGATTTATTTCTGCAACCGGATGGTTTATCCAAAAGCAGAAGGTAGTTATTACATGAAAGATAAACGGGTACACCTTTTTACACCCGATTGCAGCGTAAAGCCCGCATAGCGGCTTGCAGCGTAAAGCGGGACACTTACACCGGTTATAATCGTTAAGTTCTTGTACAAATTTTTTATCTGCTGATAATGAAATTGTTAATGCAGATTTGTTTTTAATAATAGCGATATTTAGTACCCTTTCTTTTCTTAATGTTTATCTTTGCGTCCTTGAAAATGGACTATCTAAGAAACGCACCTGAAGTCCCAACCCTTTGTAATCATTTTTCGTGCCTTGTAACTGAGGGTGGCGAAGCCATATCTATTCGTGAATAAAAATAATTAGTTTTTTAATCAATACTTTTGTAGCCTTATGCTTATGAACAAATTTCAGTTGCTGATACTGGCATTTACAGGGATGTTTTTTCTAACTTCCTGTAGCAATACAAACCGCATGTATTATTTTCATGACCTTCAGCCTGGGGTTTCAAAACTGACTGACAGTGCAAAAATGGCCAGTGA
Source organism: Chitinophagaceae bacterium (assembly GCA_031410455.1). Lineage (GTDB taxonomy): Bacteria > Bacteroidota > Bacteroidia > Chitinophagales > Chitinophagaceae > Ferruginibacter. Next base: position 745 of record JANNZE010000496.1, read on the forward strand.
ATTACGTATTAAACAAGGAGACCGCGTTTTTGTTCATGTAACATCATCTGACCCTACACTTACTGCTTTCCTGAATCCATTTCCAACAGAAAATTTTGCTTCAAACGGACAGCAATCGGGCGGTTACCTGGTTAACAGATCGGGGGAAATAGATTTTCCGATGTTAGGTACTATAAAAGTGGATGGATATACTACGGAAGAAGTAACCAAAATGATCAAAACCAAACTGTCGGTTTATTATAAAGATCCTTACGTATATGTGAATCTTTCCGGAAAAATTTACTTTATCAACGGGCGTTCAGGAACTACCATTTCTTTAAATAACCAGAGACTTACCATACTGGAAGCAATATCACAATCGGGTACACAGGAAATTTATGACAGGAAAAATCAGATGTGGCTTATCAGGGAAGAAAACGGAGAAAGAACTTATGCCCGCTTAGATCTTACCGATAAAAAAATCTTTGATTCTCCTTATTACTATTTACACAATAACGACGTGCTGTATCTGCAACCGGGAAAATTTACTTTCCTGTCTTCCAACAACCCGGTACGTACTGCGATAACATTCGGTGCATTGGTACTATCGCTCTTTCTTGCACTTAGAAAAATTTAATGATGAACAACCAGGATAATAATATCTGGGAACCCAATCCCTCTCCGCAATTGAATGTTTCGTCTAATTCATCAAAAGCGAAAACAGGAACACTTGATATCAATTTCAGGCGAATTATTTCGGTATGGCCTTTTGTTTTAGGATCGGCATTGTTGGGCCTGATCTGCGGGCTTATCTATTTGCGTTATGTGGATGTGGTATACAATGTTTCCACAAGCATTAACATTGAACAAAAGGAAGAGTTATCATTAGGCCAGGCGTTCATTGGAACTTCGAGAGATCCGTTCAATGACAAGATCGCCTATTTTAAATCGCCTTCACTAGCATTGCGTCTTGTTGATAAACTTGGGCTTCAATACCAGGCAGAGGCCAAAGGAAGATTTAAAGACAAAGATTATTATGGCATCATCAGGTGGCGGATCCTGAATGTTGCGGATCCTGATTCAATTCCTGATATCAGGTTTGTGGTAACCCCTGCAAAAAATGGTTTTGAATATAATTATGATGGAAAGAAAATGCAGACAGACTGGGGAATACCTTTTAAAATAGGGAATAGCATAGTAATTGTTTCTAAAATAAAAGAGTTTGCCGGTAATTCACCAATTACCTGTTTTACAAGCAACAGGTTAGGGATGGCATTCAATGTTAGCAGAGGAATTAAAATTATTTCCAGCAGGGAAAGTAATATCATCAATGTAAATTATACGGATAATTCCAATGCACGTGCGATCGATATCCTTAACGGACTGGTTGATTTGTTCAACACTGTTCTGGTTAATGATAAAACAAGATCTTTCTCACAGGCCATTGCATTCATAGAAGACAGATTGGGGCCGTTGGGAAGGGAACTGGATTCTATTGAAAATTCACTGGCGAATTACAAATCACAGAACCTGATGGTTGGAACTTCGGCCAACGGGCAACTGTACCTGGAAAAAGTAAATTCTCTGGATAAACAAAAAAATGACATCGACCTTTTAAAACAAACGATACAAACGGCAGAACAATTTATTGAAAACCCTGTATTGCCGGATGAGAATTTAGCGCTGGTAGGAATAAGTGATCCTACATTACAGGCTAACCTCATTCAGTATCAGCAGGCTAGAAGGGAAAGAGACAGCAGGAAAATTAGAGGTGAGACGGAGAATAATCCCAATTTTCAGAATGCTGAAAAAATAGTGAACCAACTGAAAAACAATATCAATGTTCAGTTAGCGAATTATAAGAAGAATTTATCTCTCGCAGAAAGAGCCAATGCCCGTCAGTCAGCGGAAGCTGATAATATGTTGCGTGCCACGCCCATGCAGGAAAAAATATTATTGGATAAATCGAGGATGCTGAACATCAAGGAGACCCTGTTCCTTACGTTATTGCAAAAAAAAGAGGAAGCTTCTATTGCGAAAGCATCGGTTACCATCAGTACAAAAGTGCTGTATCCACCGGTAAGTTCCAATGCAACACAATCGCCGAGCAGATCCAAAATACTTTCAATAGCAGTTGTACTGGGAATGATCATTCCATTTTTATTCGCGTTTGTAAAAGAGATACTGAACAATAAGATCATTTCTAAAAAGCAACTCCAGGGATTGACGAACATACCGGTTATTGCAGAACTGGAACAAATAGAAGGTATCCCTAATGAATCATTCATCATTGAAAAGAACAAACGTTCCATGTTCGGTGAACAGGTGAGATCGTTAAGAACGAATCTTAATTTTTATCGCACGCCTACTGGCAATTGTAATTATATAATGATCACATCGAGTGTGAGTGGTGAAGGAAAAACGTTTCTTTCTCTGAATCTGAGCCGCAGTTATGCCATGCAGGGAAAACGCGTTGCCTTACTTGAGTTTGATCTTCGTCGCCCTAAAATGACGAAAGCACTGAACATCGAGAAAAATAAACCGGGTTTATCCAGTGTACTCATTGGTAAAAATTCTCCGGCTTCCATTGTATATCCTTTACTTGCAGACACCACCGAGGTTCTTGACTTTTTTCCTGCAGGTGCCATTCCTCCGAACCCGCAGGAATTGATTTCAGGTCAGTATATGACGGCGCTTAAAGAATTCCTGGACAAAAATTATGATGTGGTGGTGATTGATACGCCACCATTTGGCATTGTGGCAGATGCCCAGATATTAGGTCAATGGGCTGATGTTACTCTGGTAATGACGCGCTATCAGCAAACCGTTTCAGAACAGGTAAATGATATCAATGAGTGGAAAGACCAGGGTTTCTTCCGCAATATGGCACTGGTATTTAACGGCGTGAAAACTAAAGGTTACTACGGTAATAAATACGGAAAGTATTATTACAAGCGTAAATATGGATATGCGTATTATACACCCAATCCAAAAGAGGAAGCATAATAAATGATTGAATTGTGAATGTAAAGCTACCATCAGTGGAATCTGCAGGAGAAAGAAAGTGGACGGAAATAATAGAACCTACGCACTCTCTATTTGATCTCAAATTGAAAGATGTCTGGCAGAATCGTTATTTGCTTTCGATGTTTGTTAGAAGAGATTTCGTTGCGAATTATAAACAAACGATATTAGGACCACTCTGGTTTTTTATTCAGCCTCTTTTAACATCAGTTACTTTTCTTTTTATTTTTAATAAAGCGGCAGGAATTAAAACCGGTGTGATACCGCCTATTTTATTTTATCTGGCAGGTCTGAGTTGCTGGAATTATTTTTCGGAATGCATGAATAAAACCGCAACCGTTTTCAAGGACAATGCGGGCTTATTCGGTAAAGTGTATTTTCCAAGGCTGATCGTACCGTTATCCATTATGATGAGTAACCTGATCCGTTTCGGAATTCAGTTTTTATTATTTGTAGGGTTTTATATTTATTACCTGGTGGCAACACCTGCTGCTATTCATCCAACGGAATATATTTTCCTGTTGCCGGTATTGTTGATACTGATGGCCGGCTTTGGTTTGGGTTTAGGCATGATCATTTCTGCACTCACCTCAAAATACCGTGATCTTATTTTCTTAATGGCCTTCGGAACCCAGTTATTGATGTATGTAACGCCGGTTATTTATCCATTGTCGCTGGCAAGTATCCCTGATAATTACAGGGTGTTTCTTCAACTCAATCCGCTTGCGCCAATACTGGAGACGTTCCGTTTCGCATTTTTTGGAGAAGGAAGTTTCAGCTGGGGAATGCTGGGTTACAGTGCCGTCTGGATGATCGTGTTGTTGTGTTCCGGTATTTTAATTTTTAATAAGGTGGAAAAAACTTTCATGGATACCGTGTAGATTCAGAAGTATGGAAGAAGTTGTAATTAAAGTAGAAAATTTAAGTAAATTATACCAGCTCGGCCAGATCGGAAGCCGTACACTCAGCCGTGATCTTAACAGGTGGTGGGCTAAAGTAAATGGTAAGCCGGATCCTTATGCACGTATAGGAAGTGTGAACGACCGAACCAAAAAGGACGGAAATGATTTCGTGTGGTCTTTGAGAGATATCAATTTTGAAGTAAGGAAAGGTGAGGTGCTGGGGATCATCGGAAGAAATGGTGCAGGAAAAAGTACATTACTGAAAATAGTTTCCAAACTTACAAAGCCTACAACCGGAAGTATCAAACTGCAGGGAAGAATTGCCAGTTTGCTGGAAGTAGGAACAGGTTTTCACCCGGAGCTTACCGGTAAAGAAAACATCTTCATGAACGGTGCTATCCTTGGAATGAAAAAATGGGAAATACAAAAACATTTTGATGCCATTGTTGATTTTGCCGGCGTTGAAAAATATATTGATACTCCTGTAAAAAGATACAGCAGTGGTATGTATGTACGGCTTGCATTTGCCGTAGCTGCTTTCCTGGAACCCGATATCCTGATTGTAGATGAAGTACTTGCAGTAGGTGATGCGGAGTTCCAGAAAAAATGCCTGGGCAGAATGAAAGATGTAAGTAATAATGAAGGGCGTACCATTTTATTTGTAAGCCATAATATGGCCGCCGTAAAATCATTGTGTACAAAAGGCCTTGTTTTAAAACAGGGAAATCTTGTTTACCAGGGATCACAACTGGATGCTGTGAATTATTACCAGTCTTCACATGAAGCCAATTCCTCCTTCATGCATGATGGTTCTATGGAAACAGCTCCGGGCAATGAGAACATCAGGGTTCTTGAATTTGACGTATTGCCTTTAACCGGAGATGTACTCACGATTTCTTCCGGTCTCGAATTTAAACTCGCCTTTTATAATCATAAAGAAAATATCAACTTAGATGTAACATTTGAATTGGTAAACCTGGATGAAGTAGTGGTATTTCATCACGGAGTATTTATCAGCACTGATAAAAATTCCGAAAGAGGTATTTATAATGTGAGTGGAAAATTGCCGGCCAATTTCCTGAATACCGGATCGTATCGTTTCAATATTATTTTTGGTGAGAACCAGCGATATGCATTGTTCAGCATACAGGACCTTGTTTTGTTTGAAGTGCTGAATGAAACCCTGGGCAGTAACAGCCAGACCTTACCGGGTGTAACACGTCCGGATATTCCTTACCAGGTTTCTTATAAAACTAAAGCAGGTTGATGAACCAGGTAAAATTGATCGATCTTCCAAAGATCCCCGACGACAGGGGAAACCTGAGTTTTTTTGAAAATGAAAAACATATCCCTTTCAGTATTCAAAGGGTGTATTGGATATATGATGTTCCGGGTGGAGAACAGCGAGGCGGACATGCTTACCGCTCCATGCAGGAGTTTATTATAGCATTATCCGGCAGTTTTGATGTGGTGCTGTTTGATGGTAAGGAAGAAAAGAAATTTACACTGAACCGTTCTTACTATGGTTTATATGTTCCTGAAATGATCTGGAGAAGCATGGAGAATTTTTCCACTAACGCCCTGGCATTTACGGCAACCGACCAGTCGTTTTCCGAAGCAGAATATATCAGGGACATGCATGAATATAAATCTTTGATCAATGGATAAAAAATATTCCATTTTCGATTGTTCGGTGATCCACTTTCCAAAAATTAACAACAGGGCAGGAAATATCACTGCCATTCAGAACAACTCAGAGATACCTTTTGCTATTTCAAGAGTTTATTATTTATACGATGTGCCCGGCGGAGAAACAAGAGGTGCACACGCTCATAAAAAACTGGAGTCGGTGATCATTGCTGCCAGCGGAAGTTTTGATGTAACAATAGATGATGGGAATAT
>JANNZE010000497.1:0-9396 GCA_031410455.1 Chitinophagaceae bacterium
TACACACCCTCAATGCCATGTGTATTGAAATGGATAACCGGTATGATCTGTTGAAAGATGCCGGCTGCCGTAACATCAAGGAATACAATGAAAAATTTGCAGCCCGTAAATTAAATCCTGAAAAAGGGCACCAGTTTTTACCATTTATCGTATTGGTGGTGGATGAATTTGCAGATTTGATCATGACGGCCGGAAAAGAAGTGGAAATGCCTATTGCCCGCCTGGCGCAATTGGCCAGAGCAATCGGTATTCACCTGATCATAGCCACACAACGTCCCTCCGTAAACATCATCACCGGTACCATCAAAGCCAACTTCCCTGCACGTATCGCCTTTAAAGTAAGTAGTAAAATAGACAGCCGTACCATTCTGGATACAGGTGGTGCGGAACAACTGATCGGTAAAGGAGATATGCTGATCAGCTATAACGGCGAAGTGGTACGTTTGCAATGTGCATTCGTAGATACGCCGGAAGTAGATAAGATCGTGGATTTCATCAGCAACCAGCGTGGTTATACAGATGCATTCCTGTTACCCGAATATGTGGATGAAAAAGAACAGGAAAGCCGGGGTGATTTCGACGCCAATGAAAAAGATCCGCTTTTTGAAGATGCTGCCCGACTGATCGTGGGCAGCCAGAGCGGAAGTACTTCTTTATTACAACGCCGGATGAAACTGGGTTACAACAGGGCCGGTCGCCTGATGGACCAGCTGGAAGCCGCCGGAATTGTTGGTCCTAACCAGGGTAGTAAAGTACGCGATGTACTGATTAAAACAGATGCTGATCTGCAGCAATTCTTAAATGATCTCTTATAATCATGTCCAGATTTTTAATAGTTGGCCTTGGCAATCCGGGAAACGAATATGCAGCAACCAGGCATAATATCGGGTTTGATGTGGTGAATGCATTTGTAATAAAACATGGTGGCATTTTACGGCCCGATAGGTTGGCCAACATGGCAGAGTTGAAATGGAAGGGAAGAACTTTTATCTGTATTTGTCCAACAACGTTTATGAATCTCAGCGGAAGGGCTTTCCGGTATTGGATCGATAAGGAAAAGATAGAATTGAACAATACTTTTACAGTAGTAGACGACCTGGCTTTGCCGCTCAATAAAATCCGTGTAAGAGGTAGTGGAAGTGATGCCGGACACAATGGATTGAAAGATATTCAGAATATTATGGGTACCGACGCTTACCCTAAACTCCGGTTTGGAATAGGTAATAATTTCCCGAAAGGCATGCAGGCCGACTTCGTTTTAGGTAAATGGAACAAAGAAGAAATACCTGTTGTCCAATATAAAATTAAAGAAAGCGTTCATATAATAGAGGATTTCGCCACAATTGGCCTGGAACGCACAATGGCCGCCGTAAATAACCGGATTTACGAGCCTGAACAATAATCAAAATCATACTTCATTATTATTTGAATTTGTTTATTTTCGCTGTCCGATCCCTCGAAAACCGTTTTAAACCAGCTTACAATGAAGATTATTTGCATCGGAAGAAATTATTCAGATCATATTGCAGAACTCAAAAATGAAGTTCCGGATGAACCAGTAATTTTCATGAAGCCCAAAAGTGCCTTGTTACAGGTACATACTCCTTTTTATTATCCGGAATTCACCAATGAACTGCATTACGAAGTAGAACTGGTGTTGCGCGTATGTAAAAATGGTAAATACATCCAGGAAAGGCATGCCGCTAATTATTACAACGGTATAACGGTGGGTATTGACTTCACTGCACGCGATATCCAGGATATCTGCAAAGAAAAAGGCCTGCCATGGGAAAAAGCCAAGGCATTCGATAATTCTGCTGCGGTCGGTAAATTCGTGGATATCAATCCTGCCATGAAAAAGAATAACATCAATTTCAAACTGCTGAAAAACAACGAAGTAGTACAGGTGGGAAATTCAGGAAAAATGTTGTTCTCTTTTGATTCCATCATATCCCATATCTCCAATTATTTCTCTTTGAATATTGGCGATCTCATTTTTACGGGTACACCTGCGGGAGTAGGAGAATGTGTGGTGGGAGATGAGCTGGAAGCATTCCTGGAAGACCAGAGCCTGCTTAAATTTGAAGTGAAATAATCAGTGCTTCAGGAAATACAACCCACTTTTTAATTTATTTTTCAGGGTATCCATATCACAGATCAATTCAGATCGTGTTAGTTGTGGGATACTGAAACCGCCATGTTTTCGCTGTACCTGTGATAATTGTTGCAGGCATACTTCTGTTCTGCTGAAAACAGCCAGGTCAATCATTTCAAAAAATCTTTCTTTATTCTTTTCAGCGAAAGGGAGCTGACGGATCTTTAGCTGAACGATCTGTAATTGCTGCCGGAATTCTTTTTTCAGTTCCGTGATGTTCTGACAGGTTGATGCTAAAGTGAATATCCTGTTTTCACGGTCTTTATACACATCAAAAATATCATTGCACAATTGCATAAGACCGCCTGTATGGTACAGCATTTCATTTTCTGCAGATGTAAGCTTTTCTTTAATCGCAGAACGATAAAATAATAAAGAGTAACCGCCTTTAGATAAAGTGATGTATTCTATTTCAGCGGCTGACAATGCATTTTGCTGCTTTTTACTATCCCGTTGTGCTTCATATACATCTTTCAATGCTTCCGTCATTTTAGCCCGGTCATGTATATGTTCAAGCGCTTTTTCATAAAAGAGATCGAATAATATTTCGTTTTGTTTTTTAGCTGGATAATTCAACGAACGAATGGTTTTTTGAAGTATGATTTCATCCTCCAAAAAACTTTTATCAAAGAAATCATCAAATAAACCCGTCATGGCACCCTGGCAGGTGGCCGCCCATCTTTCTTTTTCTATCAATTCCCGGCCATGCAGTGCACAAAAAGCTTCTGCCAGTATCCCCGGAACGGCAAGGCCATAATAATCTGTGATCTTCTTAAAATCATTTTCATCAAGACTGCCATCATTTTTTTCACGGGCATTTTGTAATATAGGCCTGATGTTTTCCCGGATAAAATTTTGCTGACGGGCCAGATTCTTTTGAATCCTAGATATAGTTTGTATCAGGGATAAATATTTCATTTGTCAAGAATAAAAATCGATCAGTGAACCAAAATAATTTTCATCCCATCCTTCACTGATATTATCAAAATCTTCATCAGGTATGTTGGTATGGCGCAGTTCCGCAGATGTTCCTGATTTGTGATCATGCAGGATAATGGTAACTACAGACGCTTCTTCCTGTTCTCCGAAGTACCATTGCTGAACTATTTTTTTCCCTGAAATGAATTCCAGGTTTTTTCCGGTTATCGTATCATCCCATAAAGAAAACTCTGATCCGGGCTCTTCGCTCATCGAGGCCGGTTCACCACTCCACAATTGGATAGTGGCCGGATTAACCAAGGCCTGGTAAACTTCTTCAGGTTTTGCAGGAATGATAAAATATTTTTTGATGTGTTGCATGAATATAGTTTAACAATAATTGCGGTTTCAAAATTGTAAATTTGACAGGTATAAAATTACTCTTTATGCGGATATACTTTTTAATGCTTTTCGCCTTCTTTTCTTTTGCGGCAAATGCTCAGTTTAAAACATACAGTCTGAATGCCAATGGCGATACCATTAACGCGGTTAATAAAGACGGGCAGAAGACCGGGAAATGGGTGTATCGTGTAGAAGAATTGAGAGGTAATCCCGGATATGAAGAAGAAGGATTGTATGTGAAGGGTCATAAAGACGGTTTCTGGAGAAAGTATAATTTAGACGGCGATCTGATTGCCGTGGAGCATTATAAACTGGGTGGCAAAGACGGACTGCAGCAATACTATACGTTTTTGGGAAACCTGGAAAGAGAAGAGAACTGGAGAGGATACAATCCTGATTCTCCGTATGATACGATCGCGGTATATGGCTCGGGAAGTAATGAGATCCTGGAAATGAAAGTGGTAAAGGCAGAACCTTACAGTGTAAAACACGGTCAATGGAAATATTACGATGATCAGGGCAGGCTGTTACGCGTGGAAGAATGGGATCGTAATAATATTGTAAAACCAAAAGAGGTAGCAACGGCCAGTAGCGAAATAAAAGACAAACCTAAAAAACCAGAAAAAACTGCAGAAATGATGCAATGGGAATTGAAAAATAAAGGAAAAAAGAAAGTAGTACGCGACGGCAGAACCGGTATGTAATCAATTAATTTTTTTCATCAGCATCACCAATCCGCAAATATCTTTTTTCTTCTTTTTGTTTACCTGCACAGGTTTCATCATATGGAATTCTGAAAACTGTGGTATAAAAGAATAACTGATCACATTTCCGTTAATATCTGTATTCCTGTTCTTCTCAAACACTACCTGTTTTTCATTCCAGTCGAACATTCGTACTTCAAATAATCTGGAAGTTTTATCACCGATAAATACAAACTGGTACCAGCTTCCCTGCGTCAGTGGAACAATAACCGGAATTTCATATTCACTTTCCATGCTGATGGAGGCTTCTTTGATCACAACAAAACCGAGTTCGCTGTACACACGTTTAACGCTGTCAGCCTGGGCTTTTATTTCATCATTATTGCAGGGAGTTTGCCTTATTATTTCCTGTGCGAAGCCGGAAAAGAACAGCATGCAGGCAAGTAAAGTAATGGTAAAACGGATTTTCATTTGCTTATTGGAAATTGGATAAGCAAGTATAGAACTTATTTTTTTAAAATGCAAACAACGGAATTGTAAAAATATTATTGCATTCAGGATTTATCAAAATAATAAGTACCTGCCTGCTGTGTGCACGTAATCACTACATCGTTGATACAAACATGCTGTGGAGTTGATGCGGTGTAATAAATGGTATCAGCTACATCTTCGGCTGTTAAGGGCTGGTAACCAACGTATGCAGCATCTGCTTTTTCGGTATCGCCTTTATACCTTACGATAGAAAATTCTGTTTCTACAGCACCCGGATTTATGGAAGTAACTTTTATCCTGTGTTTCAACAGATCTATCCGCATAGATCTCGAAATGGCATCCACGGCAAATTTGCTGGCGCAATACACATTGCCATTCTCATATACTTCCTTGCCTGCTATGGAACCCAGGTTGATAATGTGTTTATTTGATTTACCGATCATGTATGGAAGTACTGCTCTGCTCACATACAACAGTCCGTTCACATTGGTCTGCATCATGGTTTCCCAATCATTCATGTCCGCATCTGCAAAACTGTCTCTGCCTAATGCAAGTCCAGCATTATTCAACAGTATGTCTATCTCTTTCCATGCGTCAGGTAAAGCACTAATGGCTTCATCCACTGCTTTTTTATCCTGTACATCAAAACAACAGGTATATACCTGTACTGGAAACTGTTCCTGTAAAGTTTTTTGTAATGCAGTTAAACGATCCTGTCTTCTGCCTGTTATGATGATATTAAAATGATGGGCTGCAAATTTCTCCGCACATGCTTTACCAATTCCTGCAGTTGCACCTGTAATCAGAATGATCTTATTCATGCTGCAAAATAATCATGAATAACGTAGAAATTCATTTTAAGAATGAAAGATTCTAAAGCTCAAAAAGACTAAGGAGTGGTAGGAGATTCATTCATTCTCAATTTTAAATTCTTCATTTAAAATTGAGAAGTCAAAATTTCAAATGAAATTAACGTATCAGCACCACAAATCCTTTCTTGGTGATCACCTGGCCTTTATATGTTACGCCTTGTGCCATCCACACGAAAGTGGCGGGATCCTGCGGTTTTCCAAGGTATACACCATCCCATCCTTTATGTTGTTGGGTGGTGGTAAATACCAACTCACCAAAACGGTTGTAAATTCTGAAATAATTCAGGGAACGCATACCCAGCATGATCGGTTTTACATCATCATTCAATCCGTCACCATTCGGTGTAAAAGCAGTTGGAACATACATGCTCGAAACCACATCATACACTCTTACCAGAATGGAATCGCTGCCTTTGCATCCATATTGATCGGTTCCGGTAACATAATATGTGATCGTTTCCTGTGGTATAGAAACAGGGTTGGAAATATTTACGCCATTCAGCCAGGTGAACGGACTCCATAAATACGTAAGTGCACCTGATGCTAAAAGATTCAAAGGCTGGCTCACCACTACATTCGTATCAGGAGGACCTGCGTCAACACGTAGAGGTGGAATCAGCTGAATGATCACACTGTCTTTGGTTGATCTTGTGCAGCCCAGTGTATCTGAAACCGTTACCACATATTTCATGGTCCATGTCGGAAGTATAACATTCGGATTCGCAATAAGCGGATTGGATAAAAATAACGAAGGTGTCCATAGATATTTACTTCCGCCAGAAGCAAAAATTTGTGTTGAAAAACCGGTACATACAGTAGTATCTCCGCTCGCTTTGGCTACAGGAACCGATGCAACTGTAAATTTTACCTGGTCTGTTTTCTCACATTTACCAATATTAGCCTTTACGGTGTATGTAATGGTAGTATCCGGTGAAGCAATGGGGCTGAGAATGTTTACATTGTTCAAACCACGTGGGGGCGACCATAGGTAAGTTACGGCATCTCCGGTTGAATGAATGGTAAACTGATCGCCTTTACAAATGGAACTGTCATTGCCGGCATTCACAAATACATCAGGTTTCACATCTACAAAAACAGAATCCTTACTGAAGCAGCCAAATGCATCTGTAACAGTAAGATAATACCTGGTCGGAACATCCGGGCTCACCAACGGGGTGGCTATGCCGGTATTGTTGATCATATAGTCCGGTGTCCATATATAACTACGGACAGGTGCTGATGAGGCGATCAGTTTCAAAGTATCTATGATACAAATGAGTGTGTCATTGGTAAGGTTGAGCACTGGTTTTGGAATGGCCGAAACTATAATGGTGTCTTTCATCCTCCTGGAACATCCTGCAACGCCTACAGCTACTATATATTCCGTGGTTACAGCTGGAGATGCCAATGGATTGGGAATGTTAGGATCCGATAAACCGGTAGCCGGAGACCACGAATAAGAATTTCCCCCCGAGGCATTCAGTTGAACGGCGTTCTGACCAATGCAATAATTTTCATTCTCACCCGCAACAGGAATGGCAAGAGGCCTTACAAAAATATTTTTAGTGGAAGAAGTAGTACAATTATTCCCCCATTTTGAAGAAAGTGTGAATGTTGTGCTCACGGACGGAAATGCATATGTGCTCTGTGCAGATGGATTTCTTACCAGTGACGCCGGTGACCATTGCCATGTTACACCCGTATGATTGGCACTGGCTGTTAAAAGAGAGGAATCCATACGGCAGATGGTATCAGGAACAGCGGTAATGGCATTCGTAAGATCATTGAGAGGATTTACCCTGATTGAATCGGTTTTTTTACAGCCGTTTACAGTAACGGTAGCATAATAAAAAGTGGTAACAGGCGGAAAAACCTGTGGCGTTGCTGTAGTTGAACCTATGATGTTGGAATTGGGCAGCCAGTTAAAAGTTCCCGTACCTACTGCGGTTAAACGTATCGTATCTCTTGCGCAATAAGTAGTATCACGAGGACTTACACTTATTGCAGGAGTTGGTAATATGGTGATGTCTTTTGGAACTGTTTTGGTGCAGCCTTTACTGTTGGTTACTGTAAGCACGGTTGAATAGGTACCTGCGGCAGGATAGGTATAAGCGGGTGCATTCAGATGACTGGTATCAGAAAGTGTAGTACCATCACCAAAATTCCAGCTCCAGCTATTGATCACCCCAAATTCTGTGCGGCTGGTATCGTTGAACTGCACTGGAACGCCTGAACAAAAGGGTGCATTGGCAACAAACCCGGGATAAAATCCGGGATATATACCCATCGTAATAGTAGTAGAATCGGTACATGATTCACCTTTATTGATCCAGAATTTTACAATAAATATTCCGGTATCGGGATATATATACACAGGATTATCGCTTGATGAAGTATCTGTATTGGTGGATGGATCACCGAAATCCCAGAATACATTATTGGCACCGGTGCTGCTGTGATTGAACTGAATATTAAATCCATCGCAGGTGATGTAGCCGGGATTTGTTACTGCTCTTGTAACGATACAATCTGACACTCTTACCATCAGGTCTTTCCTGTGTGTATTGATCAATAAACCATTGCGGTATTCCCTCACACAAACGCATACCACATAATTACCCGAAGAAGGAGATATGCCCGAAATTATTCCTGTACTGGGATTTATGGTCGCCAGGTTTCCTAAAGGTGTGGCAGATGTAAATCCATTTATGTAAGGCACTACCGGATAGGGTGGGCCTGCAGGATTATCAAATGAAACATCAATAGCATCTCCGCCATCATACGCATCACAGAATCCATATACCAAAGAATCACCATCTGCATCCGTTGCACTGAAATCGAGCGTGAATTGTGAGTTCTGGCAAATAACAGAGACCGGCAATTTGTATTTAGGACTGTTATCCAGTAACGGGGAAGGTAAAGTATTGGTTCCCGGTATCACACAGGAATAGGTAGAACCAGAGGCATCTACATTCTGCATACCGGTCTGGCGGCAACAGGTTTGATACGCAATCGTATAGCCTGAAGCATTTTGCGGGAATTCTATAGTAGCAGAATAATTGGCCCATGTGTATATCAATGTGGGCGCGTTGGTGATGCAGGGAGTAATAATGATCGGCAATGATTGTATGCCAGGATTCTCCATGGTGATCGTCCAGGTTTCATTAACTGAAGTCCCCGGAAATTTAACACCATTATCATTGTTGTAAATACCTACCACGTATGAATTTGCCAGCGGGGCTCCGGCTGTATTATCACCTTTTACCAGCAATAATATGATCTTGTAAATTTTACTGCCCGGTGTTGTGCCCGGACCAACGTATTCATAACGAAATTCACCTCCAATAATATGGGCTGCATAACTGTTTGTACAGTATACGATCAAAAGAAAAAGTAGAATTTTTTTCATTCAGATTAAAACAATCATAAATATACAAAAACCCCCGGGTAGCGCAAGTATTACCTGATCAGTATCACATATCCTTTCTTGCTGATCTTTTTACCCGTATAATCAACTCCTTCTGTATACCATACATAAGTTCCTGCTTCCTGGGGTTTTCCTTTGAAGTATCCGTTCCATCCTCTTTCCTGGTTGGCAGATGCATAGATCAGCTGGCCCCACCGGTTATATACTATAAATTTATCAATGGTCTTCATACCCACAGGTATGGGTTTGAATTCATCATTCCTGGTATCACCGTTGGGAGTGAATGCGCTTGGAACAAAAATATCCGGAGCGGTATTGAAATAACGAACGCGTATGGTATCTCTGCCCACACATCCTTCTACACTTTTTATTTCGAGGTAATAACTGATGGAATCTTCCGGTAAGGAAACGGGGTTGGGAATATTC
>JANNZE010000498.1:0-14607 GCA_031410455.1 Chitinophagaceae bacterium
AAGAGGTTGTTGCGTGTATCTCAATAATAAACCGCTATACCTGGATGGAATTTTATACCAGCCCGGTGAAGCAAGTTATGAAGAGATCAAAAAGCATTTGTATGCGATGAAAAAACTGGGATGCAACCTGGTACGTATACATATTGCCGGAGTTGATCCGCGTATATATATCCTTGCAGACAGGTTAGGATTATTGCTATGGGTGGAAATACCCAGTCCACACCGTTCCAATGCAAAAAGCCGGCAGAATCATAAGGAAGAATTGTTCCGCATGTTATCATTGATTGGTACGCATCCATCTGTAGTGATCTGGAGTTTATATAATGAAGACTGGGGTGCACAGGATATTGCTACCAATGCCGAAACACGTCAGTATATCATGGATATGTATCATTATATGCAGATTGCGCAGCCTCAGTTCCTGGTGGTAGATAATGACGGGTGGCAGCATATTTCCTTTGAAGGCCGGTTAAAATCTGATCTGCTTACCGTTCACTTGTATACACCGGATATTGAAAAGTGGAAAACTTCACTTGATCTTTTATTGCAGGGACAAAATGTTGGTGTAGCAGCATTTCCTTTGGTGATAGGAGATCCTTTCTTTTTCAGAAGCCAGTTGCCGGTGATCATCAGTGAATGGGGAGGATTTGGTTTCGTAGATTATGGCGGACCTCAGGATGCAGATGACCGTGCAGAAAAAATAAAACGCTATAAAACGGAGTTGAGAAAAAGGAATATTGCGGGCGATGTGTATACACAGGCCACCAGTATTGAAGATGAAAAAAATGGATTGATAGATGGAGAAACAGGGGATTTGAAAGTTCCTGAAGATCTGCTGAATTCAAGAAAATAAAAACCGTCCCGTTGAAAAGCGGGACGGTTCATTTGAATCAGATAAGATTAATATTGTTCCAGTTTGCTGAAGAAAAAGTCGCCTTCAATACGTGCATTCTCATCGCTGTCACTTCCATGAATTGCATTTTCGCCGATAGATGCTGCAAACATTTTACGGATTGTTCCTTCTTCTGCCTGTGCAGGATTGGTAGCACCAATCAGTTTTCTGAAATCTTCCACTGCGTTGTCTTTTTCAAGAATAGCGGCAGTAATAGGACCTCTGCTCATGAATTCTACCAATTCGCCGTAAAAAGGGCGTTCTTTATGTACTTCGTAAAATTGCCCTGCTTTTTCTTTACTTAAATGGATCATTTTCATAGCCGCGATCCTGAATCCTGCTTCATTGATCTTGGCCAGAATAGCGCCTGTATTTCCTTTTTCAGTAGCGTCAGGCTTGATCATCGTGAATGTTCTATTGCTCATACTTCTAATTTTGGGCGCAAATATAGCCACGAAAATGCATTTATTTGAGAATTAGCAAATGTTAGCTACTTTTGCGGCCTTTATGCTTCCTTTACACGGATTATATCCAACACTTCGCACTCCGAAAAAGATTGTAATCACCATGCACCAGAAACCGGATGGAGATGCAATGGGATCATCATTGGGTTTGTATCATTTTCTCGTTGCACAACAGCATGAGGTAACAGTGATTTCACCTACCAACTGGGCTGGTTTTTTAAGCTGGATGCCGGGTTGCGATGATGTGATCGATTACGAAAAAGAAACTTTAAAATGTGATTCGATCATAGGCACTGCTGAATTTATCTTTTGCCTCGATTTCAATGTGCTTTCCCGTACCAAAAAAATGGAGGAAGTACTCACCGCTGCCAGTGCACAAAGGATTCTGATAGATCATCACCAGCAGCCACAGGTTGAAATGTTTGCCTATGGTGAAAGTGATACTCATAAAAGTTCCACTGCAGAAATGGTATACGATTTCATTGTGCAGAGTGAACATAAAGATTCCCTGAATATATTTTCTGCGGAATGTTTATACGCTGGTGTAATGACGGATACCGGATCATTCAGATTTCCATCCACAACTGCAAGTGTGCACAAAATGGTAGCGCACTTAAAAGAAACGGGAATGGAACACAGTAAAGTGCATGAAGCTTTGTTTGATAATTTTTCTGAAAACAGGTTCCGTTTCATAGGAAATGTGCTGATGAACAGGATGGAAGTTTTGTATGAATATAATACGGCTGTTATCACTGTTCCCCAGGCAGACCTGGTTAAATATGATATCAAAACAGGAGATACGGAAGGACTGGTGAATTATCCTTTGAGTATCCAGGGAATTAAACTGGCAGCCATCATCATTGACAGGGGTGAAGAACGTAAATGTTCTTTCAGAAGTAAAGGTGATTTTGATGTAAATGTTTTTGCCAGAACTTATTTCAACGGAGGCGGTCACCGTAATGCCGCAGGCGGACAAAGCAAAGAGCCTTTAGAGGCGGTTAACCTGGCATTTAAAAAAGCTATTAAAGAAAATACGGATCAATTAAGTACATATCAATTCAATTAAAAAAAAATGCAAAAAAAAACGTGGTTAGTCGTTCTTGCTTCAGCAACATTATTTTCATGTTCACAGCAGGATTTTAAAAAAGGTGATGATGGCCTGGAGTACAAAATTATTTCTGATGAAAAAGGAAAAAAAGTAAATCCGGGTGAATTCATGGAACTGGAAGTAACTCAATACCGCAATCGTGGTGGAAAGGATTCTGTTCTGCAGGATACACGCAAATCACAACCTTATTTCGAAGCACTGGATTCTGCCAGCATGCCGCCTTCTTATTTTAAGATATTATCACAGGTTCATGCAGGAGACAGCCTGGTGATCCGTATCCTCACGGATTCAGCTTTTAAGAAAAATATGGATCAGATGCCTCCGATCTTTAAGAAAGGTGATTATTTATTAACTACCATCAAGATCAAAAATATCTTCAAAACAAAAGAAGATTCCGATAAAGGCCGTGCTGCTGCAATGGCTGCTGCTGAAGTAAGATCTGCCGAACACCAGAAAGTACAATACAAAAAGGATGATGAAGTGATCCAGGCTTATCTGAAAAAAAATAACATCAATGCTGTAAAAGGAACGGAAGGAACATACGTTCAGATATTAACTCCCGGTACCGGAAATAATATTGACACCAGCGTTGTTGCCAAAGTATTTTATACAGGAAAAACACTCGCTGGCGTAACTTTCGACAGCAATGTGGATTCTTCTTTCAATCACATGGATCCTTTCATGGTAAACATGACGAATGATCCATCATTAGGCAGTAATGTAATTACAGGCTGGAAAGATGGTTTGAAATTATTAAACAAAGGAGCTAAAGCTAAAATGTACATTCCATCTACACTGGCTTATGGCGAACAGGGTGCTGGTGAGAAGATCGCCCCGAATTCCATTCTTGTTTTTGATATTGAAGTGGCCGACATTTTAGATAAAAAACAGGCTGCAGTTTCTCAGGCTGAATTAATGAAAAAGATGCAGGTTCAGATGGAAGAAATGCAGAAGAAATATCCTGCACAACAACCAAAATAATCATTTTTTTAATTATTGAAAAGCCGCTTGCATCAGTAAGCGGCTTTTTTGTAGGCATTTATCAGCGTGATGGTTTCTTTTGCTTCCTTCACATCATGCACCCGAAGCACAGATGCGCCATTTTGCAAAGCCAGCGTATGTAAAACAGTTGTGCCGTTCAATGCTTCATTTGCAGAAACTCCCAGTGTTTTATATACAGTACTTTTCCTAGAAAGTCCTGCGAGAATCGGTTTTCCCAGTACAGAAAAAGTCTGAAGATTTTTCAGGATGGTAAAATTATGTTCAATGGTTTTTCCAAAACCAAATCCGGGATCGATGATCACATCTTTAATTCCGGCATCCGTACATGTTTTTATTTTTTTACGGAAGTAGTCCGTCAGTTCTGTCACCACATCATCATATACCGGATCTTTCTGCATATTTTCCGGCGTACCTTTCATGTGCATGCAGATATACGGTACGTTCAGAGACGCGACCATATCAATCATACCTACATCCATCTCACCGCCGCTCACATCGTTAATCATGGATGCTCCGTGTTGCACTGCCACCTTTGCTACAGCTGCATAATAAGTATCAACGGAAATAATACAATGCGGTTGTCTTTTCAACAAGGCATCTATAACCGGTAGAATCCGTTCCATTTCATCCCCGGCACTTATTCTTTCACTACCGGGTTTGGTACTTTGTCCGCCTATATCAATGATGTCTGCACCATGAGCCAGCATATCTTCAGCCCTCGATACAATATCGGAAACTGTTTCCTGCAAAAAGCCTGTATAAAATGAATTGTCCGTAATATTCAGTATGCCCATTACCAATGGAGCATCAAATTGCGTTAATTTACCTTTACAGTTCAATAACATAGAAACAATTGTATTTTTGAAATGAAATACTAAATCAAGTGATACCGGATGAATACATCAGAACAATATTCAAAAGTAATTGAAAAAAGCAGGAACGTATTTCTGAAAAAGACGGCTGATTATGGAACATCATGGAGAGTGTACAGAACTATATCTATAGCTGACCAGATCTATATCAAGGCGAAACGTATCCGTACGATACAGGAAAAGAAAGAGCAGAAAATTGCAGATGATATCAGCAGTGAGTTTTCCGGTATACTGAATTATGCCATCATCGGTTTAATTCAGTTGTCGATGGGAAATGAGGAAGTGGAACAAATTTCTGTGGACGAGTTGAAAGATAAATATGATGCCGTATCTGCCAATTCGAAGGCATTGATGATGGATAAGAACCATGATTATGGTGAAGCCTGGCGGGAGATGAGCCAGGAAAGCTTTGTGGACCTTATCCTGGCAAAAATTTTACGCATCCGCCAGATCATTTCCAACGACGGCAAAACCATCGCAAGTGAAGGAATTGATGCCAATTTCTACGACATTATAAACTATGCTATTTTCGCCCTGATCCTTATGGATGAAGGCAAACAATAATTTTACATTATGAGAATCGCAGTAACAGTTGTCCGGATTTTTACAGGTCTTTTATTTATTTTCTCCGGTCTTGTAAAAGCCATCGATCCTAAAGGCCTTGCTTATAAAATGCAGGAATTTTTTGAGGCCTTTGCGCAGTCGGGATGGATACCATCGCTGATGTCTGCATTGTATGATCATGCGCTTACATTTTCCATAATCATGATCACACTGGAAATTATAGTAGGTGTGGGCTTACTACTGGGATGGCAAAAAAAATTTATTGCCTGGATGTTATTGTTGCTGATGTTGCTGTTTACTTTTCTCACCAGTTATGTGCTGTTCAGCGGAAAAATAAGAGCATGTGGTTGCTTTGGGGATTGCATTCCCATTACACCGATCCAGACCTTTTCAAAAGATATCATACTGCTGATCTTTGCCATATTTTTATTGCTGAATTTAAAATATATCAGGCCGGTTACAAAACCACTGATATTGATTTTTTATATGCTGGTGGCAACTGCGCTTACTTTATACCTGCAATTTTATGTATTGAATCATCTACCGGTGGTGGATTGCCTCCCTTTCAAAAAAGGAAATGACATTGTGCGTTTAAGACAAATGCCTGAAGGCGCCATCCCCGATAAATTTGAATATGTTTTCGTTTATAAAAAGGGCGGGGAACAAAAGGAATTTTCCATGGCCAGTTTGCCCGACAGTTCATGGGAGTTTGTAGACAGAAAACAAAAACTGGTACAGAAAGGAAAAAATAATATTCCGCTGATCAATGATTTTTCGTTTACAGATTCCAGTGGGGCAGAAGTTACGGAACAGATTTTAAGTCAGCCGGATGTGTATTACCTGATTTACATGAAAGAAATTCCTGATAATATTTCTTCTGTAAGAGAGGGTCTCGTTAACATGGTAAAAAGAATAGGCAATGTAAAAATATATGTGATCACTTCCCAGAGAAATGCTGTTCTTGATTTTTTTAAGAAAGCGAATATTAACGTGACCGATATATATACCTGTGATGCGATCGCAATTAAAACAGCCGCCCGAACCAATCCTACAATTTATAGAATGAAAGGGCCTGTAGTTCAGGATAAATGGGGTTTAGGAGATATTTTTAAAGTTGCCCGCTGATGATCTTTTTAAAAAAAACCGGATATGCCCTGCTTGTACTTGCAGGAGTGGTGATGCTGGTTTTTATGTTGTTCCAGGGTTTAGGTGATCCTTCAAAAATGATGATCGGCCAGTCTGGGAATAAAGAAACGCTTAATAATATCCGTAAAGAGCTGCATCTTGATGAGCCAAAAGGGAAACAGCTTTTGTTGTATCTGAATGATGTTTCCCCTCTTTCCATACATTCCCAAAAAGAAATAAGCGATAAAAAACTAAAAGGTTTTTTTGCTGGTGGTGAAAGAAAGTTCGGATTGAAGATTCCTTATTTAGGCAAAAGTTATCAGTCGAAAAAGCCGGTGGTGGATATTTTAATGGATGCGCTGCCCGGTACTTTGATACTTGCATTCGCGGCCATGTTTTTTGCCTGTATTACAGGAATTACTTTAGGATCACTTGCTGCGTTGAAAAAAAATACATGGATAGATAATTCCGCCGTATTCGGCAGTATTGCAGGTGTTTCGGCACCTTCTTTTTTTATGGCTATAATAATGGCGTATATATTTGGTATAGTGCTGCATGATTATACCGGTTTGCAACTTAGCGGAAGTTTATACGAAACAGATCCGGTAACAGGAGATCGCTACCTGATGATGCAGAACCTGGTACTTCCTGCAATTACTTTGGGAATACGCCCTATGGCCATCATTACACAACTTACACGAAGTTCTATGCTGGATGTGCTGGGGCAGGATTATATACGCACAGCATACGCAAAAGGATTAAGTAAAACACGAATCATCATGAAACACGCCTTACCCAATGCTATGAATCCTGTAATAACAGCTATAACAGGCTGGATGGCAGAATTACTGGCAGGAGCTTTTTTTGTGGAATATATTTTTGGCTGGAAAGGAATTGGAAAAATTACAGTGAATGCGTTAGAGAAACTGGATTATCCTGTGGTAATGGGATCGGTATTATTGAGTGCAGCACTTTTTATTTTTGTCAACAACCTGGCAGATATCCTTAATGCAGCAATAGATCCACGCATCAAAAACGAACACTGAGACTCATTTCTGTAGAATTGTATGCTTAGCATCTGCAATTATTTTCACACATATAATTTAAAAGTGAAAATGTTTCAGCAATCCGTAATTATATGATCAGATAATCTGTGATTTATGCTTTAACGGTTAATGGCACACTTTAGGCGGAAATATAACTTTACTTAACCTAAATATTTCAATCATGCCAAACTCAAAGAAACAAGGCGGAAGAAGTACCCAGAATTCTGAAGACGAACAAATGTCACGCGGAAAATCAGGAAAAGAAGCACAACAGAATACCAGTACTTCCGGCGACAAATCAAACTCATCATCTAACGACCAATCCGGCAAGGCAGACAGTTCACGCGGTTCTAATGGTGGAAGCAGAGCAGATAAAAATCGTTAGAGTTGATAAATGAATATGCCTGTAATTCTACAGGCATATTTTTTTATTCAGTATATATTTTCAGATATCGTATAATGGCAATACGTATATCTGTTCTCGGATCTTTCAGGTCTTTACTTATTGGGTAAATATTGCTGATATAAGGATTGTCTTTCGTTAAAAAACCGAGATTAGCTTCACCTCCTGTAATCAAAAAGTCTGTCATAGCAACCCTGTAAATTTTTTCTGGTTGAATAAGGGAACCATTGATCATCCAATGTTGTCCATCCGTTGTGATCATTCTGGAATACTGTAAAAATCCGCCGATACCTATATTTGATTTACCCGTTGCCAGAATATTTTCCAACAGTTTACCTTTCATATCTACTTCTACTATAGCACCTCCGAAAGGTAAAGTACGGATGATATCATACTGGCTCACAGGCATATTCAATATATCATCCACTCGAATCGAGCCTGAATTGACGATTGCTACATTTGCTTCAGGAGCAGCTTTTTCCATGGCAGCAATTATCAGTTGCGATAAATTGGTAGATTGGGATCTGATTACAGATTCCCGGCCATCAAGCGGATCTCCCTTCGCCATCACCACATCTTTCGGATCAAAGCCAATGGAAGCAAAATTCTTATCCGCTATATCTACCCATTTCTTTACAACCTCATGTGTTGCCGAATCTGAACTAATATGTTCATCTATCATTATCAGTTCGGGCTTTACAGAGAAGGTATGTTTATTTTTATTGATACGGATATGAGAAACGTATGCAGATTTTGCATTCGCATGAGCCTTGGTGATAAATACATTTCCGATTTTTTCAAAACGCATGTCATGTTCATGTCCGCCGGAAATCAGCATCAATCCCGGGATGGTTTTGGCCAGGATAATATCATCTTCAATTAACTGGTGAGTGATTGCAATAACTCGATCACAGGAATCTTTAATGAATTCATACGTTTGCTTTGCTGATTCCAATGCATCTTCATACGTAACATAAGGTGCTTTGTTAAATGGCAATGTAATTCCTAAAAATCCAATTTTTACTACTGTACCGTCTGCATCTGAAAATGTTTTAAAATAATATTTAGGTATGGATTCAGCTATTTCGTTTGATATTTTTATGAAAGGCTTAATACCTGACGTTGTTTTATGGAAAGTGTTGGTGGAAACCCAATTGAAGGAAGATTCATTGATCCGCTGCTGCAGTTCGTTCTCTGCTATATCAAATTCATGATTGCCAAATGCGACCAGATCAATTCCGGCAGCATTCATAGCAGCTACCATTTGTTTACCACGGATCCTTACATTTTCATATTTTAAACTGTTGTATACCGAAGGACTTAAAAAATCACCAGCCATGATCATATAGGTATTCGGATTTTCGGACAGGAGATTTTTTTTCAATTGAGCCACACGGGCCATTCCTCCGGATTTACCGTTTTCCAGGGGTGCAATTTCATATACATCATTGATCTGTACAATATTGATATCAATCCGGCCGTCATCTCCACCCAGTTTTTTACTGGAATTACAGGCGGTTAAAAATGAGAACCCGAAAATAAGAGTTAATAATTTTTTCATAACTTGTAATTATCAGCAATTTATACAGTTTATTACAGTTATGTAACAGGAATTTGACTGACTAATATCACAAACTTGAAATTATCTTTGTTCCATCTTAACTTAGAGAACTTATATCATAGTATTTAATGAATAACAAAAAAAAATCGCTGCGGATAAAACTCTTTATTTTACTGGCTGCTGTTTTACTGATCACTTTATCTCTTTTTACCTATTATAGCGTTAATTCACTGATCAGGACGTCTGAATCGGTGAATAAAAACCATGTTGTAAAATTTAATACAGAAAAGGTGTATTCTTCTGTAAAAGAAGGAGAAACCAATGTAAGAGGATATGTACTTTCGAAAGACAGTATTTTTTTGCCACAGGTAAAACGTTCCTTTGAAAATATTGAAAATTCATTAGAGACACTTGCTGCATCAATTGATAAAAATCAGGAACAGAATTTCAACCTTTTAAAACAATTGATCCAAAAAAGAACAGACAGACTTAAGGAAGGAATGGTGATGGATACCATTATTCCCGGCAGAGTAGTGGAAAGCAAACGTCTCATGGGTCAGATCGATCAGCAGATGGCACTCATGCAGCAATATGAGGAAAAAAAACTGCATCAGAAGTTTTCAAGGTTAAAAGAGGATGCTCATATAACTCCACTAGTAACACTGGGTCTTATCTTTTTTGCGCTCCTTTTCATGGTTTATGCTTATTATCATCTTTCAAGAGAACTTCGTAAAAGCCGTGAACTGCAGGCACAGATACAGGAACAAAATACAAAACTCTCAGAACGAAAAGAATTTATTGAAGCAATCATTAATTCTTCTGATGATATTATTTCCGTTATCGATAAAGATTACCGGCTCATCAATATTAATCAGGCAGCTGAGAATATTTTATTAAGTGCAGGGATTCAAAATGTATTGGGAAAAAAAATCAATGAGATAGAACCTGGATTTGAAAATTCATTACTTCCGGGATACATTGAAAGAAGTTTGAAAGGGAAGAAGTTAAAATTAAATGAATACAATTCAGGTATCCAAAACGAAATATTTGAGATCGATTTTATTCCTCTGAAAGAAAGAGATGATGTACACGCAGTGATAGTGATCGCACATAATGTTACCAGGTCAGTAGGTGACAGGGTGATGCTTGAAAAACTGAATGAAAAACTGGAATACCAGAATGAAATTTATAAGCATGCAGAAGAAATGATGTCATTCGGAAATTATCGTTCTGATTTCAAAACGAGAAAACTTCAATATTCCGATAATTTATACCGTATGCTGGGATGTGATCCCGGTGAATTTCCGCCGGGCAGAGAGACTTTCCTCAGTTTTGTTCATCCTGATGACAGAGACTATTTGAAAAATGCTGGTGAATTAGCTTACACAGGTGAAGATGTGAAAAGATGGGAATATCGTATGGTTAAAAAGAACGGTCAGCTTTTTTATGTGTGCGCCACATCCAAAATTTTTACCGATCAGAATGGTGAAAAATGGCTTACCGGCACCATTCAGGATATTACTCACGAAAAACAAAAACAATATGAATTAATAAAAATCAATGATCAGCTGAAAATCAGTGAATACCGTAATCAGTTGATGGTGGGTGAAGTTGAAGAATATGCTATTTTATTTCTGAGTAAAGATGGGATCATTGAAAACTGGAATAAAGGGATAAAAAGAATCCATGGTTATGATGAGGAAGATGTAGTTGGAAAAAACTTCTCTATTTTTTATATCAAAAATGATAAAGACAAAAATATCCCTTCTTTGCTGTTGCAACAGGCTGCCGCTGAAGGTAAGTCGAAACACGAAGGCTGGCGTTTACGCAAAAACGGAACAGCTTTCTGGGGATATGTTGTATTGACGGCCATTTATGATAAGGGTGAACTTATTGGATTTTCTAAAATTGTAAGAGATCTTACCGAGCGAAAAATTGCTGATGAAAATGCACTTAAATATGCGAAGATCCTGGAGCAGAAAAACCAGGACCTGGAAAAAATAAATAAAGAGTTGCAATCTTTTGCCTACATATCCAGTCACGATCTGCAGGAACCTTTAAGAAAGATCCAGACATTTTCCGATAAGATTTTATCTTCTGAGGAAAGTAATATGTCAGAAACGGGGAGAGATTATTTCAAAAGAATGCAATCTGCAGCCATCCGTATGCAGCAACTCATAGAAGATCTTTTAGAATATGCGCAAACAAGTACCTCTGAAAAGAAATTTATCAGCGCAGATCTGGAAAATCTTGTTTTGGAAGTACAAAATGAAATGAAAGAAAGTCTGGATAATTCCGGTGCACAAATTGAAGTGCTGGGTTCCTGTGAATTCAATGCTATCGAATTTCAATTTCGGCAATTGTTACAGAATCTTTTTTCCAATGCCATCAAATTTGCAAAAAAAGAGGAGCCTTGCATGATCACAGTTGATTGTGAAAAAATAAAAGGAGAAAACGTTGATTTTCCTGCAGACATACATGGAAATTATTTTCATATTATTGTTAAGGATAATGGAATCGGTTTCGATCCGGCTTACAATGAAATGATTTTCGAATTATTCAAACGTTTACACGGTCGTTCAGAGTATAAAGGAACAGGTATAGGTCTTGCTATCTGTAAAAAAATCGTGGAAAATCACCGGGGTTTTATCAAAGCAGAAGGCATGCCAGGTGAAGGCGCTGCATTTCATATTTATATTCCGGAAAATTAATCTTTAGTATGAGTGATGATCTGTTTTGCAACATCTTTCAGCATGGTGATGTTGAAAGGCTTTGAAAACATGGTCACGTTAAATTGCTTACAGTAATTGATATCTGTTGGATTGGAAGAAGTTGTGAAAACTACCACTTTCACATCTTTTAGTTGAGGATCAGATTTCATGATCGCCAGCATCTCCCGTCCATCAAGGATGGGCATATTGATATCTAATACAACAAGTGATGGAAGAGTTTGCTCAACAATGGATTTCTTGAGGAAATTGAGAGCAGAGCGGCCATCGTTGGCTTCTATGAAATCGTATTTTTCTCCAAGGGATTCAATTGCATCTTTTAATAGCATCAAATCATCGGGGTCATCATCCACCAGCAGAATTGTAGGTATATTATCCATTGAATGTCAAATATATTATCATTTCTCATTTTACTAATTATTTAAAGTAAATATTTTCAAATTCAATTTATTTACAACTTATTTCACTTTTTTCAGAAAATTTAATTTTGAGTATATTTATTGTAAGCTTAGAAACATGCCATCCGATAAATCCGCCCTATCAACTGCACTTTCATATGCATATCTCCCGGATTTTGCTGAGTATCTGCGTTCACAGAAACTAAGGGAATATGTAGAAACTCAGCTAACTATTGCAAGAGAGCTGGATATTCCTTTACTGAAAAAATTTCTACATTTATCGGAAGAGGAACTGATTGACTATTCAATGAAAGTTTCCTACGAATTCATATCCTTCCTGGCTGCCAATGATTCTGCAACATTTTTACAGAATTCCTTGTTGGACTGGAAGCGAAACCAGATTGAGTTTGTAGAGCAGAGTGATATAGGCCTCAATGATATTTTTCTGATATCACGGATGCGTAAAAAAACCTTTCTTCAATTTATAAAAGATTATACGGATGATATTTCTCTGGTGTATTCGATCCTGGAAGAAATGGATGATTTCTTTTATACCTTCGACCAGGAAGCCACAAAGACCTACATTGAACTGATTCAGGAGAAAGTTTTAGAAGATAAATATTTCAGGGATAAACTGGTGGAAACCTCTCCGGGATTTTATTATTTATTTGATACTGTAAATGACAGGCAGATACATACTACCGATAAATTATTCCGTTACCTCGGATATCCTGAATCTGAGTTTAATGGTAATGACCGTTTTTTTAAAACACTCATACACCCTGATGATATTCAGTATGCAGATGAATATGTGAACACATTTAAAATGATGGAAGATAGTGATGTTCATTTTTTTGAATACCGGATACGTGCTTTCGACGGCAGTTACAGGTGGATGAGAAATTATGAAAGTGCGTTTAAAAGAAATGATGATCATCTGGTTTCAGAAATTATAGGTGTTGCATTTGATATTACCAAGGAACGACAGATCACGGACAAACTCCTGCGTCATGAAGAAGAATTATTGGATGCACAGGAAATTGCAAAAATGGGAAGTTTCACCTGGGATCTGATAACAGACCAGTCTACAAGAACCAAACAAACAGAAAGTATACTGGAACTGAATGAAAATGAAAAGTTTGAAACTTTTATGCATCGAATTCATCCCCTGGATAAGGAATATGTTAGTAATGCCATAAAAAAAGCCATGACCGGTGACGGCAGATTTGACTGCGAATACCGTTATGTAGTAGGCGGGCATGAAAAAATAATCCTTGGTAAGGGTATTGTAAAATTTGAAAATGGAATGGCCGTTCAGATGAAAGGCACTGTAATGGATGTTACAGATAAATATATGCTGATCAATAAATTACGGAACAGTGAAGAACTGTATAAGCAGGCGCAGGCTCTCAACAAAATTGGTAACTGGAGTTGGAACATGGAAGACAGCCGGTTCGATTATTCAGATGAACTGATACGGATATTTTGTTTAGAAAATATCAGAGAGCATATCCTCTATGATCATTATATGGAACGCATACATCCGGATGATAAAACGTCTCTGCTGCAATTACTGCGATCACATTTCCAGGATAAAAATTTAAAGGATTATTATTTCCGTATTCAAACAACAGAAGGTGTTGAAAAAATTATATACGGTCAAAGCCAGCCCGTTCTTAATGAAGACAGCCGTACTTATCGAATCATTGGCACATGCCAGGATGTTACAGAACAAAAGATGCTCGAAAAATCACTGTTCAACAAAACGATACAACTTGAAAGATCCAATGAAAGTCTTCAGCAATTTGCTTATATATCCAGTCACGACCTGAAAGAACCGTTGCGTAAAATTGCCGTATTCAGCGATAAACTGATGTCACTATTCGATACCGGCGTTAATGTGCAGGCAAAAGAAACCTTACAGCGCATTATACAATCAACTACACGCATGCAAAGGATCATCGATGAGATACTTTCACTGTCTAAAATAACTGGTGAAAATATTTTTACCAAACTAAACCCTGGCATTTTATTCAGGGAAATAGTAGAAGCGATCAAAACAGACCATCCTGATATTAAAATACAGGTTTCCCGTTGTCCGGAGTTGTGGGGAAATGAAACACAATTCCGGCAATTGTTCATAAACCTGCTTTCCAATTCCATTAAATTCCGGAAAAAAGATGTAGTACCATTCATCAGATTTTCCTGTTCCGTACCAGCTGCGGAAGAATTGCAAAAACTTAAATTGAATCCTGAGAATAAACATATTTGTATCAGTTATTCAGATAACGGTATCGGTTTTGGAATAGAATCAGAACAAAAAATATTTACCATCTTCCATCGTTTACACTCGAGGGATAAATATGAAGGAACGGGTATCGGGCTTGCCATCTGTAAGAAAATTGTAGAGCATCATCATGGAGATATTTCTGCACAGGGAATT
>JANNZE010000499.1:0-4274 GCA_031410455.1 Chitinophagaceae bacterium
CTACCAATCAGCATACATCTACTGTATTACCAGCAGGTGGAACAGTTACGCATTCATGGAGTATTTCCGGTGACGGAACCATTTCCGGTTCAACAACAGGGGCTTCAGTTTATGTTATTGCAGGAGCTTCAGGTTAATACACTGTAACGGATAATATTTCACGCAATGGTTGTTTAAGTTCATGTCAGAAAACAGTTGTAGTGAATGGACAGGCAAGTTGTAACATCGACGGACCGGCTGCAGTTTGTGGTGGTTCTACCAACCAGCATACATCAACTGTATTGCCTGCAGGTGGAACAGTTACGCATTCATGGAGTATTTCCGGTGACGGAACGATTTCCGGTTCAACAACAGGGGCTTCAGTTTCTGTTATTGCAGGAGCTTCAGGTTCTTATACTGTAACTGATAACATCTCACGTAACGGTTGTTTAAGTTCATGCCAGAAAACGGTTACAGTTAACCCGAATCCAACATGTTCAATCAACGGACCGGCTGCAGTATGTGCCGGATCAACGAATGAGCATACATCTACAGTATTACCTGCAGGTGGAACGGTTACCCATTCATGGAGTATTTCAGGAGATGGTACTATTTCAGGATCTGCAACAGGAGCTACGGTTTCTGTTATTGCAGGTACTTCAGGTTCTTATACAGTTACGGATAATAATTCACGCAATGGTTGTTTGAGTTCATGTCAGAAAACAGTTTCTATTAATGAAAATCCTACATGTTCAATTGCAGGAACACAAACTGTTTGTGGCGGTACTACAAACAACTATACATCAACAGTATTGCCAGCCGGTGGAACAGTTACACATAGCTGGAGTATTTCCGGTAACGGAACGATTACCGGATCTGCAACAAGTGCTACAGTAGCTGTTATTGCAGGTGCTTCCGGTTCTTACACTGTTATCGATAACATTACTCGTAATGGTTGTGCTAGCACATGCCGGTACACTGTAACGGTTAATCCTTGCGGTGATAATTGTACCTACACACAGGGTTATTATGGCAACAAAAATGGTAACAGTTGTGATGGTATCAATACTTACCAGAATCCAAGAGATCTGATAAGTTACCTGTTAGGAATTACAACTAACCCGGTTGCTTTGAATCCATTGGTAGTTGGAAGAATTGCAGGTAATTCTGTAACGATCCCTGCTAATTCAGCTGCAGTTATTAAATTAAATAATTCTTTACCGGGTGGACGTACTCCAACGGCTCTGAGAAATATTGGTAATTGCAATATAACGGATCCATGTTTTGATCAATACCTTAGAAACGGAAGAATCAATAACAACCTGTTGTCACAAACGATTGTGTTGAGTCTGAATGCCCGTATCAGAGGTGGAAGATTGGCATCTTATCCTGTTCAGAATGGCTGGCTGGCTACTCAGAAGCGTTTAGGTTGCGGATTGCTTGCAAGTCCTGCATCTTGTACGCTGAATGAGAGTGCAATCATGTCATGGAAGATGAACGAGGCGGTAGCGAATTACCTCACGAATTTCGGAAACAATACAGCTACTGTAGCAAATCTGCTGGATCTTGCCAATGATGTATTAGGTGGCATCCTGGTTCCGGGAACAGCGGGAGCTAATGGTAACATTGTTCCTTCCTATTCCAATGTGAATTATGCAGTTGATATGTTCAACAATGCATTCGATGGATGCAGAATTGGTTTAGGTTATTTCCCTTGCCAGCAAACTTGTGATAATTACGGATTCCCTTGTGCTCCTGTATTAGGTGGTACTTTGGAAGCCCGCAGCATTGTTGCTGAAGAAGCCGGAGCTAATGATACTAAAGCATCAGTTAAAGTATCAGTGTTCCCGAACCCTTTCAGTGATAAAGTTAAATTCACAATTGATCCTTCTGTTAGCGGAAAAGCTACACTGAAGATCTATAACACATTGGGACAATTGATGACTACTTTGTTCCAGGGTGAAGTTCCTGCTGGAAAGTCTAAGATCATTCCTTACAATGTACCTGTTGGTTCAAAAGGCAATCTGTTCTACATATATGAGCAGAATGGTCAAAGGATTACAGGAACACTTATCAGGTTATAAGTGTAAATAAACTATGTCTAAACCAAAGGCCGTCTCTTTTGAGGCGGCCTTTTTTATACATAAATAATAGAAAATTATCAGGTAATTTCAGTTTGATGATAGAAATGTGGTCAACTTATTTTTTAAATTTAAATCAAACTAAACACGTTTTAAATTAAAAAAAATAGTGTTTTTGGATTATGATACTTGGAGAGAAAAATCTATAATGCCTTACAATGAAAATGATACGCGATAATGTAATGTATCAAAAGGAGTCAACAAAAAACTTTAAAAAGCGCATACAACTATGGACGGAGTTAACTAATATTTTTTTTTAAATACCGTCACCAATAACCGCAATATGTTTTTGTTTAATTTATTATTGTTCCGAAAGCGGACGCTGAGAAAGTGACCAGTATTTTACCACGATATCGAAAAGGTCTTTTATCTTGCTTACACTATTGGGTTTTATAAAATAACCCTGCACATTCAGACTGTATGCTTCCATAACGCTTTTTGATGCGCTGCTGGTGGATAACATCAGGAAGGGTATACATTTCAACCTTATCTCCTCATTGTCGAAGATCTTCCTTTTAAGATCGAATCCATTCAACCCGTTCAAATTGATATCACAAAAAATAAAAAAGGATTTTCTTTCGGTTGCTGAAATATATTCATAAAATGCATGTCCATCTGTAAATACCAGGATCTCATTTGGTATTCCTAATTGCTTAAAACCTTCTTTAAAAATTTCTATATCATCTTCATCATCATCAATAAGAATAATCGGATTGGAATTGCTGGTTGTTGACATGATTGGTTTTGGAGGTTAATGACTATAGGAAGTTCATGTAATGAATGAAATATTACAATTATAGAAGGCAACATCCACGCCACGATCCCACGCTTTGATAATAATCATACATTATTGGTGGATACGTATTTATTGTGATGTGTTCGATGCTGACATGTAGACCTGTATGGCAGATGTTGTCAAACAGATCCTTTTATGCAATAAAACTCATCGGGATATTGTTTATCTTCCCTTAAATTTAATTTATGCAAAAGTTTATCACGGTCTTGTTATTGTTTTTCATTTTCTGCAGTGCATGCGCTCAGGATGTTGATTATAAAAAAGGGATCATTACAGTTGATGGGAAAGAATATGCAAGGGTGGAAGTGGAAAAACAAAATTTTGGTCTTACGAAATCTTTCGAGTTGTTTTCCATGTCAGGTAAAAAACTGATCATTGCAGTAGTAGCTACTGAATTCGATCAGGATAAAAATGACAATAGCTATTTATTTTACAGATTTACATTTCTCACCTCCAATCAGGTTGGAATTTTTAAATTGTCATCACTCGGGCAGGAAAAAAGTTTTGCAAAACTGATCGGTAAAAGTGGGATCATCGTGAATGATACCACCAGCGATGACAAAGTGAAAGAGTTCATTGCTTCCAAAGGAGCCAGCCCAAGAATTGCTGTAGATTATTCTTTAGTTCCCAGGAACAAAGCATGGCCACTATCCATTAAATCAGATAAAAATATTTACCAGGATGATAAGATTATTGGAAACTTCAAAACTACCGGATTTTATAATGGGCAGGATTATTATGAGATCATGCTGCCTTCCGGTGTTACCATTGCAAAACTGTCTTTTGCTGGTGGTAATAATGCACAGAATATGGAAATGTTCACGGCTAAGGATAATCTGAAAAGAGTGGTTCCTATGATTGATAAAGACAAGATCATTGTAGGTGATGCCAGTATTGATAAAAATCAGTTCATGCTGAAACGTGTAGTTAAGTGGCTGGTAGATAATCAGTATCTCTAAACAATGTAGAGTTAAGATTATATTATATTCAAATTTATTTACCAAAAAGCTGAAGGTCATACTTCAGCTTTTTGTTTTATATTCAAATAAGAACTATAATTTATGCGGTACGGTTGTTGACTCATATATTAAAACAAAATATGGTAAATCAAAAACAATTCGGCGTTTGGATGGATAGCAGTCATGCTACTGTAGTAGGAGAAATGTCTGCTGATGACAAAAAATTACAGGTTATTGCACATGTGCACGGACAAGTAGATGAAGGAAATCACGAAAAAACCCTTCAAACTAAATTTTTCAAAGAGATCGCTTCTCATCTGGTAAATGCCACTCATATTCACATTACAGGAACAGGGCAGGCACAGGAGCAATTCATACATTTTCTGGCCGATACACCGC
>JANNZE010000500.1:0-1770 GCA_031410455.1 Chitinophagaceae bacterium
CATGATTCCGTTTGTATTGTTTTCGCACATCATGTAATGCATCTAAAGCGCCGGCCTTATCAAATTTATTAAGGCAGATCACGTCAGCATAATCCAACATATTTATTTTTTCCAATTGAGAGGGAGCGCCGTATTCCGGTGTCATAACATACATGCTTACATCACAATAATCCAGGATGGAAGCATCGCTTTGACCTACACCGGCACTTTCCAAAATGATCAGGTCATACGCCGCATTTTTACAGATATCAATCGCATCCTGTACGTATTTACTTAATGCTTTATCGCTTTCTCTTGTAGCCAGACTTCTCATATAAGCACGCGGCGAAGAGATTGCATTCATTCGGATGCGGTCACCCAATAAGGCACCGCCGGTTTTTTTCTTGCTGGGATCTACAGAAATAACCGCAATGGTTTTATCTGTATAATTATGTAAAAACCTGCGTACAATTTCATCAGTTACACTGCTCTTTCCTGCACCACCGGTTCCGGTAATGCCCAGCACTGCACCTTTGAATCCGTTAACAACGTCCGGCTTTGCTGTAATTCCCAGTTCCACCTGCGTGATCTTCCGGGCTATTCTGCGGATGTCTTTTGATTCTCCCAAAGGCAATTTACCGTTCCAGTATTTTTCTGCTTTCCAGAAATCCGAAGCCGTTTCACCGTCCTGGTAGGGAGCAGGCGTACATTTATCAATCACATCCTGTATCATTCCCTCCAGGCCCATGTGCCTGCCATCATCAGGGCTGTAGATTCTTGTAATGCCATACTGGTGCAATTCTTCAATTTCATCAGGAAGAATTGTTCCGCCACCACCACCGAATAATTTTATATGGCCACAACCATTTTCCACCAGCAGGTCTTTCATGTATTTGAAAAATTCCACATGGCCTCCCTGGTAACTCGTTATTGCAATACCGTGCACGTCTTCCTCTATCGCACATTCAACAATATCCGCCACACTCCTGTTATGCCCGAGATGAATAATCTCAGCTCCTTTACTTTGCAGGATCCTGCGCATAATATTTATGGCAGCATCATGACCGTCAAATAAAGCGGCGGCGGTAACAATCCTTACTTTTTGATCTGTTGCACTCATTGGTTTTGTATATTTTTATTTGGAACCCTGCAGAAAATCATTGATCAGCATCAGTGGCGTCGCATTCCTGTTCTGCAAATCATATCTGTGCAAATTTACTTCATTTTAAAAGTGAGTTCTGCAAAATCTTGAATACTCAGTGCTTCTGCTCTTTTTTCAAAAATGGGTTCAGCCAGCACTTCCGGGGAAAACTGACTTTTAACTGCATTCCGGAGCATTTTTCTTCTTTGGTTAAAAGCTGTTTTAACCAGCACCATATAAGCCCTGGGCGATTTCACAGGCAATTCCTCCTTTCTTCTGGTTAAACGTATTACACCGCTGTTCACTTTCGGCGGCGGATTGAACGATCCCGGAGGTACATCAAATAAATATTCTATGTCATAAAAAGGTTGTATCAAAGCACTGGTAACTCCATACACTTTACTTCCCGGTTTGGAAGCCACACGTTCTGCCACTTCTTTCTGAAACATGCCGGTGATCACCGGAACATCGTCTTTCCAGTCAAGTATTTTAAATAAGATCTCTGTAGAAATATTGTAAGGAAAATTTCCAACGATATGAAAAGGTTCATCAAAAGGCTTTTCCATTTTTAAAAAATTTTCCGGTATAATTTTATCCTTCAGCTCCGGATATTCATGCTTCAGCCAGATCACTTTTTCATCATCCAGTTC